>DATLSW010000001.1:0-3090 GCA_035533955.1 Ktedonobacteraceae bacterium
TCATAAACTCCTCCAGGGCTTCTGTTCTTGACGACTATCCATGCTTGGTACAGAGATACCGGAGAGAGGATAGAGGAAAGATCGCAAAAAAGCTGTGAACTACCTCACAAATCGTCTGTTGTATGCGGCTCGCATTGGCGATTCAGCGTTTTCTTTTTCTGTCTGCTCGCTTCATCTCGTTGCGCATCATGTGGGTCCATGATGCTCCAAGAAAATACTATTAAATTGGATGTAGGAATCCAATAGTATTATATCCTACGCGAGCGATCATACGAGCCGGACGCTTCTTCTTGTATTCCTATTCATGTTTCATTCTAACTCGATACATGATATACTCTCGATAACGGCTTTATGGCTGAAAAACGAAGCGCGAGTGAGGGTAGCCTGTGAAATCTTTTCCGCGTCGTATCCATAGAACCCCACAAAGGGGGAGATACTTCGCGCTTTTGCTTTGTATCATCATTTTTGTTCTTCTACAATCTTTATTGTCGTTGACCGCTTTTGCTGCCACAGCCAGGACAGTTGTTCCTGGCTATCAGACAGGCCCGTTTGGCTTGCCCATCTCCTCACTGGCGTTTGTGGGGATAGTGGTGCTGGTTATTCTGGCGCTGATAGTGCTGGTGTTCGGCCTCGTTTTCTGGCGACGGAAGGCGGTGATTCATCGGCAGCAAGAGGAAGAGATACAGCGTGCCGATAAGATAGCGGTCCTGGATGCGCAGCGTATTCGCCAGGAAGAACAGGCGCAAGCCCAGGCGCATGCTCAACCAGCAGCGCAGCAGGGATGGGAGCAGTGGCAGCAGCAGAATGCTCGCGTCAACGCGCCGCCGCCCGTACCAGCGACGCCGCCCGCGCCGGTGTACCAGCAGTCGCCATCGCTGCGTTGTCCGAGCTGTGGCGCGGCCATCAATCCTGGTGATAAATTTTGCTCGCAATGCCGCGCAGCCTTGCTGCCTTCGGACTCCAGTCTGTACCTGCGCATGGTCAATCCGCCCGCCGGGATCGCGGACGCGCCGACGGTGGAGATGTCGCCAGATCAGATGCAAACTGTGCTGGGTCAGAGTCCGGCTGGCATGGACGCGGAACGCACGCAGCCGTTCCCGAAGCAGTTGCTCATACCCGCGCCGCATCATGGTCGCTTTGTGGTCGCGACGCGCAGTGATCGGGGCTACAAGCGCAAATATAAGCCCAACGAGGATAGCCTCTTCGCGGCGGTGGGCGCGCAATCTCCTTCATCGCCATTCCAGGACCTGGGCATCTTTGTGGTCGCTGATGGAATGGGCGGCCACGCCAACGGCAAAGACGCCAGCAATCTTGCCATCCAAACCATTCAGGAACGGATTGTGCCTGAACTGCAATCCGGCGCGTCCTTGCGCGACGAAGACTACATTCGGCTGTTGAAGGATGGCGTGCAGAGCGCCAATCTCGCCGTTCACCAGCGCAACGTGGAGCAGCGCGCCGATATGGGAACGACCATGACTGCCGCTCTGATCGTCGATATGGTCGCCTACGTGGCAAATGTCGGCGATAGCCGCACCTACCTCTATCGCCAGTCCGAAGGATTGAAGAAGATCACCAACGATCATTCAGTAGTCGCCAGTCTGGTAACGGCTGGCATCATCAACGCGGAAGATGTCTACACCCATCCCAAGCGTAATCAAATTTATCGCAGCCTGGGTGAGAAGCCGGACGTCGAGGTGGACGTATTCTCCGTTCCGCTCCAACCCGGAGACATCTTGCTGCTCTGCTGCGATGGTCTCTGGGAGATGACGCGCGATAACATCATCCAGGAGATACTGCTAACGATGCCGGACCCTGCGCAGGCCGGTCAGGCATTGATCGAAGCGGCCCTCCACGGCGGCGGCGATGATAACATTTCCGTGGTGCTGGCGAAAGTCGATGATGCATTGCCCGCTAGCGGCGCGCGGGATTTCGAGGTGCTGGCAACCCCAGATAAACCGCAATATCCACCGATGCCGAATGGCTCAGACGATTGAATTGTCGCGCCTTCCTCTCTGTGCTATAATTGATGCAGAATCAATCAGCCATATTCTCTTAGCAGAGGCTATGATTGGGAGGAAGGTTTGTGACAACACCCATTAATGTGAGTTATTTATACGCGGCGATCCTCTTTGCTGCCGGTTTCATTTTGGTGATCGTGGCTGGATTTCTCGCGGGCCTCATTGCCCCACACAGCCGGACGAAAGAAAAATTGCAAACCTACGAATCGGGCGAGACGCCCATCGGCACGGCCCGCGTGCAGTATCCGCTCGGCTTTTATATCTTTGCCTTGCTGTTTGTCGCCTTTGACGTGGATATCGTCTTTATCGTCGCCTGGGCGATCATTTTCAAGCCGTTGGGCCTGTTCGGATTCGTGGAAATTCTTTTCTTTATTTTGCTTCTCGCGCTTGGCCTGGTTTACGCCTGGCGTAAGGGGGTGGTGCGATGGATTTAGTACCACGCCCAACGAACGCTCCTGCCGCGCAGCGCGGCTATCGCGACCAGAACGCGGCCCTCGCGCGCGAACTCGCGCCAATCGCTGCGATGACGGGCCAGCCCGTCGCTCCCAGTACAGAGAAGGGCCAGTATCTGGGCCTGGAGGTTGATCGCACCCACCTGGTCGAAGTGTGCCGCTTTTTGCGCGATCAACTCGGCTTTGATTTGCTCAGTTGCATTTCCGGGGTCGATATGCTTGATCACCTCGAAACGGTCTATCACCTGCGTTCAACGACGCGCGGGCAATTGCTCCAATTGAAAGTGCGCCTGGATAGAGAACAGCCGGAAGTGGATAGCGTCGTTTCCGTCTGGCCCACGGCCAACTGGTTGGAGCGCGAAACCTATGATCTCTTCGGCATCAAATTCACCGGCCATCCCGATCTGCGGCGCATGCTGCTCGACGACGATTTTGAAGGCTTTCCTTTGCTGAAAACTTTTCATCAAGTGCCGCTGACAGTCAAGCCTCCGGCTACGACGCAGGTCGATCCTAACATTGCCGTGGATCGCCGCTTTCAGCAGCACGGCGTGGAGCGGGTAGTGCAAAAGAAGCTGGGCCAGGGTCAGGAAGAGCGGCTGCATCCGGGTACGCCTACCTTC
>DATLSW010000002.1:0-2054 GCA_035533955.1 Ktedonobacteraceae bacterium
ACACGACCGCACGCTCGTGCTGGAGCAATGGGAGTCGCTCTATCGCCGCCTCTCGCTCGAATTTATCGAGGCCAAAGATCGCAAGGCACAGATGCGTATCGCGCGCAAGCGCACCGGTTATATCGCCCGTCACACGCGCCATGCGCGCATCGTGCGCACGGGAGAACTGCTTGTCGATCCGAAGCTGTTCGAGGAGATGTAGGAGGAGATGAGAGCAGGAAGGTGTTGTGTCGCACACAACACCTTCCTGCTCTCATCTAATGCGTACCATAGCATCGATTTTATGATTGTAGGAGTACCATTATGCCAGTGGGGGCTACATGGCAAGGCTATTCACCGCAACAACTGCTGTGGGATCGCTTCCGCATCAGCGGCGGCTTTCATGAAGGGCAGCTTGAGATCATTGAACAATTGGCGCAGGGAAAGCGCATTCTGGCGATTCAACACACGGGCTGGGGCAAGTCGCTCTGTTATCAGATGGCGAGTCTGTATTATCCACACCTCACGCTCGTCTTTTCGCCGCTCAAGGCGCTGATGCGCGACCAGTGCCAGCGCTGCAACGACGTATACGCTATTCCCGCGGCCATTGTCAGTTCGGATTTTAGCGATGACGAGAACAGGGCCACGCTGGAACAGGCCGCGGCGGGCAATCTCAAAATACTCTTTCTCGCGCCCGAACGCCTGAACAACGCGCTCTGGCAAAGCTATGTGCAGAAGATGCGTATCAGTATGATTGTGATCGACGAGGCGCACTGCATCTCGACATGGGGACACGATTTTCGCCCGGACTATCGCCGCATTGTGCGATTGGTGCAAAGGCTGCCGGAGCGAATGCCCATCCTCGCGCTTACGGCGACGGTCAACCAGCGTGTTGAAGATGATATTCTCCAGCAGATTGGCGCTATGGCTCAGGTGATGCGCGGCACGATGCAGCGCCCCAACCTCTATGTGAACGTGGAGATGCTGTACGGCGACCCGGCCAAACTCAGTTACCTGGCGGAGATCTTGCCGCACGTTCCCGGCGCTGGCATCGTCTATACTGCGACTAAACATGATGCCGAAATGGTCGCGTCCTTCTTGCAACAGCGGGGCATCGCCGCCGACTATTATCATGCCGGGCGCGACGACGAGACGCGCCAGGAGATCGAGCAGGGCTTGATGACGAATCGCTACAAGGTCATTTGCTCCACGGTCGCTCTTGGCATGGGCATCGATAAGCCAGATATCCGTTTCGTCATTCACTATCAGATTCCCGCCTCACCCATTTACTATTATCAGGAGATGGGCCGTGCCGGGCGCGACGGCAATGTGGCGTGGTGTGTTCTTCTCTACGATCCGGCAGACCTGGAGATCCAGCGTCGCTTTATCGAGAATGCGAAACCGGCGGGCAGACACTATGACGCCGTTCTCGCGCTCGTGCGAACCGCATCGCAGGCGCTAAGTGAGAGCGATATGCTGCTGGCTACAGGCTGCGCGCAAACGCCGCTGCGCATCATTCTGGCCGAGTTGGTGGAGCAGGGCTTCCTTGAATATGAAGCGGGAAAAAAACGCTACAAGGCGACGGGATATCAGGGGCCGGTGGATTACTCGACGTATGGCATCTTGCGCGAGGAGAAACGGCGCGAGTTAGATGCGATGCTCGGCTATGCGCAGTGCGGCGGATGCTACATAGAGTACCTGACAACGTATCTTGGCGACATGCCTGGCTCTCGTTGCCAGACATGCGGGCATTGCCGCCCCGCCAATTTTCCGCCTATCAGGCTCTCGGAAAGCATTCAGATAGCATCCATTCGTTTCCTGGAAAAGGACTTTTTGCCGCGCATCGAAAAGAGGCGCGTTTCAAATGGGCGCGATAAATCAGGCCCCTACGCCCACGAAGCTGGCTGGGCGCTGGCCTATCACAGTAAGAGTCACATCGGGAAAATGGTGAGCGCCAGCAAGTATGGGCAGGCCGGGCCATTCGCGCTGCACCTGGTGTACCGGGCTGTGGAGGTGATCCGTTCCCGCTATCCAATCGCGACGATCAATGGTATAGTAAGCGTGCCGCCGACAAG
>DATLSW010000003.1:0-8218 GCA_035533955.1 Ktedonobacteraceae bacterium
CGGGGGGATGCCGGTCTGGCTGTCCTTGAGCAGATTGCCAGTCAGGATGCCAACGACGCGCTCGTCGCGCTTAATGATGCCGGCTGCTACGAGCTTGCGAATGCCGGCCAGCGTGGCCGCGGAAGCTGGCTCGCAGCCGATGCCGGCGCGGTCGATCACGGTTTTGGCTGCCAGAATCTCTTCATCTGTCACTTCCTCGACGACGCCGTTGCTTTCCTCGATGACGCGGCGCGCGCGCGTGTAGCTGACCGGATTGCCGATCTTGATGGCCGTAGCGATGGTATGGGCCTGCACTGATGCGCGTTGCGCGAAATGCCGCCGGTAACTGCGATAAAAGGGATTGGCTCCGGCAGCTTGAATTGCCGCGAAACGCGGCATATGGCTGATCAACGAGAGTTTATAGGCTTGCCTGAAAGCCTTTCCAATAGCCGATGTGTTGCCCAGATTACCGGCGGGCAAAACGATCCAGTCGGGCGACTGCCAGTCGAGTTGCTGCATGATCTCAAAGCCAATGGCTTTTTGTCCCTCGATACGGAACGGGTTGAGCGAATTGAGCAGATAGATGCCCGACTCGGCGCAGACCTGTTCGACCAGTTTCATGGCCGCGTCGAAATCGCCATTGATCTGGAGCGTGATTGCGCCATAGGCGAGCGATTGCGCCAGCTTGCCAGCCGCGACGTTGCCAGTCGGCAAGAAGACGATGGCACGCATTCCGGCCTGCGCGGCATAGGAAGCTAGCGAGGCCGAAGTATTGCCAGTCGAGGCGCAGGCTACAGCCCGCGCTCCTATGATACGTGCCATTGTCACGCCAACAGTCATGCCGCGATCTTTGAAGCTGCCCGTCGGATTCTCGCCTTCGTGTTTCAGGAAAAGCTGCTCCAAACCCGCGTAGAGGCCGATGCGGCGGTGTCCTGACCTGCCAGTACCGCAGTTTTCCATGCCCACAGGATAGAGACTCGTGTTGCCCTCTGGTCGGCTCACGATATCTTCTGCGGGAGCGGGCAGGATCAGTTCGCGGTAGCGCCAGACGCCGCTTTGATCGAGCAGCATTTGATCGGCACTGATCGACCAGATGGGTGGTGTGGAAGCTCGTTCGTCGAACAATTGACGCCATTGCGCCCCATCAGGCATTGAGGTGCTGGCCGTCTCTGCTGGCTGTGCGATATCCATTTCAACGTCCAGGACGCCGCCGCAGTCGCAGCGATAACGAGGAAGCGTGCTGCTTTCTATTGCTGGATAGAGCGCGGCGCATTCGACACAGCGCAGCGAGATGGCCTGCAAAGCTCCAACATGTGACGAGAACAGGGCATCATTCATAGAGCGGGCGCTCCTTGCCTGGCATAGCAGGCGGCCAGTAGTATTGAGTCGCTGGCTGTTGCCGATTTCCTTTGCGCACAGGATGGAGCGAAGATTTAAGCACGCGCGCGCCAGTCTGATCAGCGCGCAAGATCATGCCTGCGCCGGTGACGCCTTGCGCAGCAGCAGTCTCGACCATGGCGCGCAAAACCTCGTGAAAGCGCGTACTCGCCAGCGCGATCAACGACGAGCCACCGCCGGACAAACTCGCTCCATGCGCTCCGGCAGCCACGGCGGCATTGATGATGTCCGGCATGGCGGGGAAAAGCGCCTGTCGGTAAGGCTGGTGCAGGCGATCCTGCATAGCCTCGCCGATCAGTTCATACTTTCCCGTCTGGAGAGCAGTAAGCAGTAATGCGACTCTGCCCGTATTGAATGTGACATCGGCTTTGGAATAACTGGCGGGAAGCAGTTTGCGTCCTGCAACGGTATCCATAGGAAACGAGGGAGTGAAGATGACGGCTTTCAGTTCGTCGGGAAACGGCGTCTTCACGGCGCGAATCTTGCCTTCGACGTTCGTGGTGGCGACAAGGCCGCCCAGCAGCGCTGGTGCGACGTTATCGGGATGATTGCCCGCCTCAGCTTCTACGGCGAGTTCTAACAGGTCTTCTACAGGTAAGGCGAGACCCTGAAAACTGAGAAATTCGTTGGCTGCCACCAATCCGCCGACAACCGCCGTCGCACTGCTGCCCAGGCCGCACCCAGGCGGAATGTGGATGTCCATGCGAATGTAGAGATGATCTGGCAGGACGATATACTGGCGTTCAAAAAGCAGGCTAAAGGAGCGGAAAAACAGGTTATCCGGCCCGGTTGAGAGGCTCGCGCCCAATGCGCCGTTCACCGTGATATACGGAAGGTGAGGGTCGCTATCATCGCTTTCTAGCGTTTCTCCGGCTTTCTCGACAGAAACTTCAAAGCGGTTATACAGTTGCAGCGCGAGTCCCAGGCTATCGAAGCCGGGGCCGAGATTCGCCGATGTGGCGGGTGTTCGTACTGTAACGGAGGCAGGTAATACCAGTGCCATCGCTTGTCCCCTGCCTTTCTCCTGATTGATGCATCGTGTTTCCTTCTTTCAATTGAGACTATTTTACCATGACTGGCAATACCCATCCGGTGTGGCGGGCAATTCATTGTGCCTGGCTCGACTTCGATGATCGGCGCTGACTGGCGCAATGAATTGCGCTGCCACAGCAGATACAGGTGTTTTACACGTCGGCCAGCACAGCGCCGGTGTTGGCTGATGTGACCAGCGAGGCATAGCGGCGCAGCCATTTGCTATTCACTCGCTCTTTGGGAGATTGAGCGTCGCGCAGGCGTGCTTCGATCTGTTCTGGAGAGAGCGCGACGTCGAGGCGGCATTCTTCCAGGTCGATATGGATCATGTCGCCTTCGGCGAGCGCGGCAATCGGCCCCCCGGCGGCCGCTTCGGGCGAAACATGCCCGATGCACGCGCCGCGCGTGCCGCCGGAGAAGCGTCCATCGGTGATCAGCGCCACCTTGTCGCCGAGGCCCATGCCCATGATGTTCGCCGTCGGTGCGAGCATTTCCTGCATTCCTGGGCCGCCGCGCGGCCCCTCGTAGCGGATTACTACTACGTCGCCCGCTTTCACCTGCCCGTTGAGAATGCCCGCGCAAGCGGCTTCTTGCGAGTCGTAGATGCGCGCCGGACCATAGTGGCGGCGCATCGACGGCTCGACCGCGCCGACTTTGACGACCGCGCCGTCGGGAGCCAGATTGCCGGTGAGGATGGCGAGGCCGCCTCGCTCGCTGTACGGATTATCAATCGTGTGAATAACTTCATAATCGTTGATCTGCGCTTCGGCGATGTTTTCTCCCAGCGTCTTGAGCGTTACCGTGGGACGATCAAGCGCGAGCGCGCCCGGCTTTTTGGCAAGCTCTTTCAAAATTGCGCTAATGCCGCCCGCGCGATCGACATCTTCCATGTGCCAGTTACTGGAAGGGCTGACCTTGCACAAATGTGGTGTGCGCGCTGCCACTCCGTTGATGCGCTCCAACGAATAATCGACTCCCGCCTCGCGCGCAATCGCCAGCGTGTGCAGGACGGTGTTGGTCGATCCGCCCATCGCCATGTCCAGCGCGAAGGCGTTATCGACGCTGTCGGCGTTGACGATCTGGCGCGGCGTCAAGTTGGCCTCGATCAGGCGCATGATGGTGCGTCCGGCTTCACGCGCCAGTTCTTTACGTTGCTCGCTGGTGGCGAGGTACGTGCCATTGCCCGGCAGCGCAAGGCCCAGAGCCTCCATCAGGCAGTTCATCGAGTTGGCGGTGAACATACCCGCGCACGAGCCGCACGCCGGACACGCCTGCTGCTCCAACTCCAGCAGTTGTTTATCGTTGAGTTTGCCCGCCTGGTACGCGCCCACGCCCTCAAAGACCGTGATCAGGTCAATCGAGCGTCCGTCGGCCAACTTGCCCGCCGCCATCGGGCCGCCGCTGACGAAGATCGTCGGGATATTGCAGCGCATCGCGCCCATGAGCATCCCCGGCACGATCTTATCGCAGTTGGGGATGCAGACCATGCCGTCGAAGCGGTGCGCCTCGACCATCGTCTCGACGCTGTCGGCGATCAGTTCGCGGCTGGGCAGCGAATATTTCATGCCGATATGGCCCATTGCGATCCCGTCATCGACGCCGATGGTGTTGAACTCGAAAGGGACGCCCCCCGCCGCGCGGATGGCTTCCTTAACGAACTTCCCAAAGGCTTGCAGGTGGACATGGCCGGGAATAATATCGACATATGAGTTGCATACCGCAATAAACGGCTTCTTGAAATCGTTTTCTCCTACTACGCCGGTTGCGCGCAGCAGGCCTCTATGCGGCGCTCGTTCAAAGCCGAGCTTGATCTGATCCGAACGCATAAATTTCTCCTACATGCAAAATGATAGTGACTTAGACATAGACTGGCGTGACCCAATCATGGTAAGCTGGATTCTCGCCGCGGCAGGCCGCGAGGTAGCGCGATTGTAACTGCATCGTGAATGCTCCCGGCTGGCCGGTTCCGACAGGACGGCGATCAACGAACGTGACGGGCGATACCTGTACACCTGTGCCGCACAGGAAGATTTCCTCGGCAGCATAGAGTTCGGTGCGGTCGATGCGCCGCTCTTCGACGGTCATGCCAAAATCGCGACCAATCATATCGATCAGACTATTGCGCGTCACGCCTTCCAGGATATCTTCGGAAAGCGCGGGCGTCGCCAGTTTGCCGTTGCGCTTGATGAACAGATTGCACGAGCTGCCCTCGGAAACCATGCCGTCGTGCGTCAATAGGATGGCCTCGTCAAACCCGGCAGCCGTGGCATCATCTACGGCCAGCGAACTGTTGACATACGCGCCGGTCACTTTGGCGCGCACGGGCATAGCATTGCTATTGGCGCGCCGCCAGGACGATGTGCAGACGCTCAGACCCGCGTTGATATCGACGTAATTGCCCATCGCAAAGCAGTACATGGCAACACTGTCTTCCAGCGAACTAAGCGTGAGTTTGATGGTACGCGCCGATTTATAGGTTAAGGGACGCACATAAACGTCCGAGCGGAAGCCGTGCATTCGCACCAGTTCAATGGTGATGCGACACAGGTCATCGATATTCTCTTTGGGACGCATCCGCAATACATTCCACGAGCTTGCCATGCGCTGGTAATGCTCGCGCAATTTAAGCAGGTAAAGTTGCTCTTGCCCAGCATTCCAGTAGCCGCGGATGCCCTCAAAGCAGGCCGTACCGTATTGCAAGGCGTGTGTGGCGATGCTGATTTTGGCCTCGCTCATAGGAACGATATTGCCCTCGAAATAAGCATAGCCTTCCTCGGAGTTGAGCGTCGGTATTTTTGGCGCTTGCGCCTTGCCAGGGGCGGCATGGCTGTTCTGTTGTGCTGTTGTTGGTCGCGTTTGGGTCATAGGGTTTGCTCCTGAAACGCTGTAGGAAGTAATACTGTGGCGGCGCAATTGATTGCGCCCGTAGGGGCCGATTGATCGCGCCGCCACAGTATTGTGTTTCCACAGTGTTATTCTGTCATTAGATCGCCGCTGGTGTTTCCATACCGCTTTCGACGATAAAGATCAGGTCGGCGTCGCTGACATGTTTTTTCTGGTCGGCCACGGAAACGAAGCGGCTATATGCTACTTTGAGATCCGCGGCGTTCAGTTTGTAGCCAAGTTGCCGCAGGCGCGCGTCCAGGCCGTGGCGACCGGAATGCTTGCCCAGGACAAGTTTGGTTTCCGCCCAACCGACGGATTGCGGCGTCATAATCTCGTAGGTCATAGGGTTCTTGAGCATGCCGTCCTGGTGAATGCCGGCTTCGTGCGCAAAGGCGTTCGCGCCGACGATGGCCTTGTTGGGCTGGACGGGAATGCCCGTCAAGTGGCTTACCAATTGGCTGGCGGGCAGAAATTCCTGCGCGTTCACGCGGGTATCAACATTGTTGAAGTAGTCAGGGCGCGTGCGCAGGGCCATGACGACCTCTTCCAAGGCGGTATTGCCCGCGCGCTCTCCCAGTCCATTGATGGTGACTTCTACCTGCCGCGCGCCAGTTTTGATGGCTGCCAGCGTGTTTGCAGTCGCTACCCCCAGGTCGTTGTGGCAATGCGCGCTCATCACCACGTTGCTCATGCCGGGAACATGCTCTTGCAAGTGACGGAACAGCGCCTCGTACTCGTGCGGCATCGTGTAGCCAACGGTATCAGGGATGTTGATCGTGGTCGCGCCGCACGAGATAGCGATCTCGAAGACGCGGCACAGGTAATCCCAATCGCTGCGCGTGGCGTCCTCCGCCGAGAATTCAACGGTGGGGCAGAGATTACGCGCGTAAGTCACCGATTTTCGTATCTGGTCAAGCGCCGTATCGCGGTCGATCTTGAATTTGTGTGCGAGATGAATATCCGATGTAGCCATGAAGACGTGGATCATGGGGTGATCGGCCTCGCGCACGGCTTGCCAGACTGCGTCGATATCGTCGGTATTGGCGCGGGCCAGTCCGGCAATCGCCACGTTGGAGCCGCGCGTGTGACGCGCTACTTCTTTAACGGCGGCCAGGTCGCCAGGAGAGGCAGCGGGGAATCCTGCTTCGATGATATCGACGTTGAGACGTACCAGTTGTTCGGCGACCTGAATCTTCTCTTCAGTCGTCATCGTCGCGCCGGGCGACTGCTCTCCATCACGCAATGTTGTGTCAAAAATTCGTACTACTGCCGGGTCTGTCATGGTTGCTATTCCTCCTTGTATGCAACAGAGTGAAAGTAAGCTTACAGCGAGTGACAGCAATGTTACTCGCTTGTCTGATGTTTATGGTTGCTTTGGCTCAGCGATTGCTGGCTGCTGAGCCTGTTTAGTGATTTCCGCTTGCTTATTGGGCGCGTTGAGCCAGGGCATCATGGCGCGCAGTTCGGTGCCGACGCGCTCGATCTGGTGTTCCGCGTTGGAGCGGCGCATAGCGTTGAAACTGGGGCGGCCCGCCTGGTTTTCGAGAATCCAGCGCGTGGCGAAGGCGCCGCTCTGGATGTCGTGCAGCACTTTGCGCATCTCGTCGCGCACGCCTTCGTCGATGATACGCGGGCCGGAGACGTAGTCGCCAAATTCGGCGGTATCGCTAATCGAGTAGCGCATGTAACCCATGCCGCCCTGGTACATGAGGTCTACAATCAGCTTCATTTCGTGCAGGCATTCAAAGTACGCGACTTCCGGCTGATACCCCGCGTCAACCAGGATCTCGAAGCCGGAACGGATCAGCGAGGTGACGCCGCCGCACAGGACGGCCTGCTCGCCGAAAAGGTCGGTCTCGGTCTCCTCGGCAATGGTGGTGCGCAGCACGCCCGCGCGGGTTGTGCCGATAGCACGCGCGTAGGCCAGGGTTAACGCTTCGGCCTGGCCGGTGGCATCCTGGTGGACGGCCCACAGCGCGGGAACGCCGACGCCTTCCACGAACAGGCGGCGCAGCATGTGGCCGGGACTTTTCGGCGCGACCATCGCCACGTCAACATCGGGCGGCGGCACGATCTGCGAATAGTGCAGGCTGAAGCCGTGCGCGGTCAGGATCATCTTGCCAGGAGCGAGGCCAGGGCGGATGTCGCGCTCAAAGACTTCTTTGTGTTTCTCGTCGGGGATCAGGATCATGATCACGTCGGCCTGTTCTGCTGCCGCGGAAGGCGTTGTTACGTTGAGGCCATCAGCTTCGGCCTTAGCGCGGCTCTTGCTGCCAATGGGCAGTCCAACGACGACGTTGCAGCCGTTGTCATGCATGTTGAGCGCGTGAGCGTGGCCCTGGCTGCCGTAGCCGATCACGGCAACTCGCTTCTTCTGGATCAATTCAAGGTTCGCGTCTGCGTCATAAAACACGTTAGGCATGGGTTGTTGTTCCTTTCGTTCGTTTTCACTTTTTGGTCATTCTGCGTCTGATGATGCGCCCACTTCACGCGGGGCGTCGAGATACTCGATAGCGGCTCCGCGCGTCATTGCCACATAGCCGGTTCGGGCAACTTCGCGGACGCCATAGGGCTGCAACTGGGCGACCAGTTTCTCTATTTTCTCGGCATTGCCGGTCACTTCCAGTGTGACTGTCTCTTGATCGATATCGGCCGGGTGCGCGCCGCACTGATGACCAAGTTCGATAATGGCGCTGCGCTGCCCGGCGCTGCTATTGACTTTGATTAACGCCAGTTCGCGCGCGACGGCTTCTTCGCCAGGCAAACTGATAATGTGTCGGATATCGACAATCTTACGAAGCTGCTCTACCAGCTGTTCGACTCCCACTTCGGAGTCGTCGGTAACAACGGTCACGCGCACCATGTCTGGCAGTTCGCTGCGACCAACGGAAAACGTCTGCACAGTAGCGCGACGGCGGCGCAG
>DATLSW010000004.1:0-3403 GCA_035533955.1 Ktedonobacteraceae bacterium
CCCCCCCCCCAAAACCCTCCCTGAACTCCTATAAACCGCCGTGTGGCCCTTTCCGGTTTGGCTCTTCTATGAGAGAATACATAGCTAGAAGAGAACAAACAAGCATATCGAAGGAACGTTTATGTGCAGAAATATCAAGCCCCTTTTCAATTTCGATCCGCTTGCGACCGAGGAAGAAATTCGTGAGGCCGCGTTACAATTCGTGCGCAAGGTGAGCGGCTTCAACAAGCCATCAAAAGCCAACGAAGTTGCATTTTTCGCGGCAGTTGACGCGATAACGGCGGCCTCCAGCGCCCTTCTCAGTTCGCTTGAGACGAACGGGCCACCGAAGAATCGCGCGGAAGAGGCTGTCAAGGCGCGAGTACGCAGCGCCAGGCGGTTTTCCCGATAACATTTTTTAGGCACGCAAGCTATCATTGGAGATTCAGAGACCTCTTGCATCTGAGCAAATTCTCTGACTATAATCGTACCACAGATATCTGTTCCGTCCTCTCTAAACAACAGATCAGACACAAGGAGGCTCTCATTGAATATATTGGTAGAATATGTACAGAATATTCTCTCCACTACCCCGGAACGCTGGCAGCCGCTGATCAACACGTTGCCGCTTGACCTGCTGGCTCGTCCGCCGGCAGCGGGGGAATGGTCTGCACTCCGTTTGATGCACACCGTCCAGGCCGAACGCGCGCTGATGCGACCCTTCATGCCTGGCTGTGGTCCCTGGCGTTCCTTCTTTCGGGATCACGAGGTCAGGGTTCCGGAATAAATTATGAAGAATACGATAGTGTATCTCATCGGGTATGGCGGCACTGGCAAATACACCATTGCCAGAGAAATCGCCGCGCTGACAGGTGCGGTGATCGTGGATAACCATCTGATCAATAATCCAGTCTTCAGTGTGGTCGGCGCCGATGGGAAAAAGCTTTTGCCGGTAGAGATCTGGCAAAAGATAGAAGGCATCCGGCGGATCGTCCTGGATACGATTGCGGAAATGGCTCAGCCGGAAGCTAGCTTTCTCTTCACTAACGAACTCTACGAGGGAAAGCCGATGGATCGCCGCTGGTATGAAGACATAGCAATCCTGGCGGCAAAACGCAAGGCGCTACTTGTGCCGGCGATCCTGCGTTGCGAACCAGAAGAACTCTACCGCCGCGTTACCTCTCCGGAGCGAGCTATACGTTTCAAGTTAAGAAACGCCGACAGGACACGGGAGAACATACGCACATACAGCATCTTACATGTTGACGATCCTAACTGCCTTGAGTTGGATGTCACCCATCTCTCGCCAATCCAGGCAGCGCAGGCGATTATCGCGCATGTAGAAAAGAGAGCGCAATGATCCCGCGCAGAAACGAGTTTGAGCAGGCTACGCTAGACGTTCGCTGTTCGTACTGGCGAGAGCAGCAGCCACAATCCGGCGCTGATTACTCCCAGCACGCCGATGGCAATGGTCAGGCGCAGCCCAATCATTTCTCCCAGGATGCCCGCGAGAATAGCCGAGACCGGCAATGCGCCGCGCGTCACAAGCTGCATACTGGCGTTGACCCGTCCCAGGAGATCGTTGGGGATGATGGACTGGCGCAGGCTGACTTCGGCGATGAAGTAGATGGAGACCGAGGCGTCTCCTATCAACTGCGCGGCAAAGAGAAATGTGGCTGCGAGCCAGAGCGATCCATGAGCAAAGACGATCAGCGAGCCGGTCAGGCCGTAAAAGGCAAGCATCCCACCGATGGAGAAGCCGAGTCCGATGCGCCTGATCACGCGCCTTGCGATGAATGTTCCCACGAGGGCGCTGACACCGCCGGCCGCGACCAGGAAGCCGACGATGAGCGCGCTCATATGCAGTTCGCGCACGATATAGAGAATATAGAGCGTGCCGATGAAGTTGCCGAAGAAGTTGAACAGGCCGCCGCTGATCGCCAGCGCGCGCAACCGGGAATCTCGCCAGAGGGTTCGTAATCCCTCAATGCTTTCGCGCCACGCGCTTTGTTGCTGCGCCGCCGGTTTTGGCTGCGGCTCAGATGTTCGGATCAGTCCCACGCCGAGGGCGGAGACGAGAAACGAGAGCGCATCAAACACGATTGCCAGGGGCGCGCTGAGCAATTGGACGAGCGGACCCGCCAGCGCCGGGCCGCTCATCTCCGCCAGAGAATCGCTCATGGCGAGTTTGCTGTTAGCCTCGACAAGCTGTTCTTGTGGAATAAGCGTGGGCAGATATGACTCGTCGGCGACGTTGAAGAAGACGGTCAGTATTCCCACCAGCGCGGCTACGCCATATAGCTGCGTCAGGCTCAACATGCCTGTCAACGCGGCCAGCGGGATCGATCCAAGCAGCAGTGCTCGCCCAAGATCGGACGCTATGAGCAAAGGACGGCGGCGCACGCGATCGACCCAGACGCCTGCCAGCAGGCCGAACACCACCACGGCCAGGCCATCCAGCGCGCCCAGAATGCCCATCTGCGCCGGGCTGGCCGACAGTACCAGCACGGCAGTGAGCGGCAGTGCGATGCCTGTGATGCCGCTGCCGAAATTCGAGACCGTTTGCCCAACCCACAGTTTTACGAAATCGGGGTTGTGCCATAATCCCCGTGGACGTTGTTTCTCTTTCATTGCCTCAGTTTACGCTATAATAAACCTGCAAACAACAGCAGCGCTGCCGCAAATCCGCCTGCCGCCACACGCGCCCAGAATTGCTGGCTGTGAATCAGTGATGAGTAAGTAGCTGCGTTACGTCAGCTTGCTGTAGCAGTCCATCAATAAACAGTGACGAAGTAGACACTATTTTCTCCCCTGACCAGAAAGAAATCTTTTTTTAGCGTTTCCTTGCAGTCTTTTTGTCGATAGGGCATGTGCAACGCCTGCGCAAACTGTATCATAGAAAAGCCTTCCACGCTACAAAAGCAGGCTGAATGGTCAAGTGGGAGGAACTTTTCAGGTACGACTTAACGTTGTGGTATGCTATACACAGTATGAAGAGATGCTTTTGGGGGTCTATCCTATGCAACTTATTTGTGAATCTTCTCTGTTAGAGGATTATTTGTGCGAACAGGAAATCGTGAACTACGCACGTCCACTGATTCAGGAGACTATACGTGATCTGCCCGCACCTGTACCTTCAGAGATAGAGCGCATCAAAAGAGCCTTTAAGTTTGTTCGCGACCTTATTCATCATTCCGGGGATATTCAAAGTCCTCAAGTTACCTGTACCGCTTCGGAAGTTCTCTACTTTGGCGAAGGGCTTTGTTATGCGAAATCACATCTACTGGCGGCGCTCTTACGCGCTCAGGACATTCCATGTGGATTTTGTTATCAACGTTTAATGATAGGTAGAACCCCTGAAATGGGATATGCCCTTCATGGGTTAAACGCGGTTTATCTTCAATCGCAAGCCAGATGGGTTCGC
>DATLSW010000005.1:0-2664 GCA_035533955.1 Ktedonobacteraceae bacterium
ATTCGCGCGGAAATGAGTGAAGACGCTGTAGTTGAACTCATGCAGCTTTTTGACCAGCATGGCATTGAGGTCTTTGTTGATGGCGGCTGGGGCGTAGATGCACTATTGGGTCAACAAACTCGCTCACACGGAGATTTAGACGTCGCTTTACAGCACAAAGATGTACCGAAACTCCGCGCGCTGCTCGAAGCACGCGGGTACAAAGATGTCCCTCGTAATGATACTCGAGACTGTAACTTTGTCATGGGCGATGACAAAGTGCATGAAGTAGATTTTCATTCCTCATCTAGGATCTACGAACTGACGCCCTTTCCCAGGCCCAGAGCCGCCCGCGCCAGCCTGTATACCACTGGCGCGACTTCCTCGGCACTGCGATCTGGCCCGGCGAGCATGTCGAAGCACTCGAAGCTGGTCAGGGTGTAGAGGACATTGATCATCTCGTCGAAAGCATCAGCGGGTGGGCGCCCGTATTTCCCTGCGACACGCCCGCTGATGACACGCAGGCCCTGACGCCGCCGCTCATCGCGCGCTCGAATCACCTGCTCGAAGTCCGGGTCAAGCGCGGCCAGCGCGCGCAGGCGGCGTGTCACCAGCCGATCGGCCTCCCAGAAGCGAGCGAAGACCGCTACGTATTGCTCCAGCGCATCCAACGGCTCCGGACACCGAAAGGCGTCCGCCAACTGCGCCATGCCGCCGTTGGCCGCGAGCGAGTCACACAAAGCTTCGAGTAAGCCAACTTTTGAGCCGAACTGATAATAAACGGTCATACGAGCGACGTCTGCCTGGCGCGCCACAGCCTCAATGGAAAAGCCGGAGAAACCGTCTCCCGCCATAAGTAGTTCACGCGCCGCGGCGATAATGCGCGTGCGCGTCTGTTCGGCTGCCGCCTGGCGCTGGCCGAGTCGATATGGGCGTGGACTCATAGCTCTCTTGACACCTCCGCAAATTCATTGTATAGTCTGTATGACAGATTTAATCAGACAGCCTGTATAAAATATTACGCCACACAGAAGTTCATGTAAAGGAGAACATGCATATGCACCATCCATTTCGTTTCGGCGTCGTGAGCGCCGGTGCGCCGTCGCGCGAGGCGTGGATTACGCTGGCGCGCCGGGCCGAGGAGCTTGGTTACGCCAGTTTGCTCATGCCAGATCGCGTGGGAACGCCCCTGGCTCCCTTCGCCGCTCTGGCGGCGGCCGCCGCAGCAACAACGACGCTGCGCGTCGGCAGCCATGTTTTCGCCAACGATTACCGGCATCCCGTCATGCTCGCCAAAGAGGCCGCGACGCTCGACCTGCTCTCCAATGGGCGTTTTGAGTTGGGACTGGGCGCGGGTGTCGGCCAGCCTGATTACTTGCAGATGGGACTGCCGTTTGAGAGCGCCGGTACGCGCGTTGGCCGCGTAGAAGAGGCGCTACACATCATCAAGCAGTTCTTTACCGAGGAGGTCGTGAATTTCTCCGGCAAATACTATACGGTTACAGACCTGAGAGGACTGCCCAAATCGGTGCAGAAGCCGCATCCGCCCATTTTCATCGGCAGTTCCGGCAAACGGCTGCTTACTATCGCCGCGCGCGAGGCCGACCGCGTCGCACCTAACGTCATGCCGACGCGGCCAGGAAGCGGCGCGGCAGACGCGACGATGGCGGACAAGATCGCGTGGATACGAGATGCCGCCGGAGAACGCTTCGACCAATTGGAACTATGCCAGACGATCTTCAGCATCGCGATTACCGATAGCCAGAGCTTGAACATGGCTGCCCTGCCACAGTGGCTATCCATGCAAAAACAGGAAATGACCACAGAGCAGGCTGTCGCGTACCTGCTGGAGCAGCGCGAACGCTACGGCTTCTCGTACCTCCAGATCTTTCAGGGGCAGATGGAAAATTTCGCGCCGGTGGTCGCCCGCCTCGCCGGAAAATAAGGAGTAGATAATCCATAAGATAAAACATGCATCATCGCAATAAAATTGCGATGATGCATGTTTTATCTTATGGATTATTCAATGCTGCTTGCGCCGCCGCGAGACGAGCGACGGGAACGCGGAAAGGCGAACAACTCACATAGTCCAGCCCCACCATGTGGCAGAACTCGATGCTGCTAGGATCGCCGCCGTGTTCGCCGCAGATGCCCACTTCCAGGTGCGGGTTCGCGCCGCGTCCCTTCTCGACGCCCATACGCACTAACTGGCCCACGCCTTCACGATCCAGCGTCTGGAATGGGTTGACGGGCAGAATCTTGACGCGCTCCTTCATGCCTGGCTCTTCCAGCCCATCGACGTATTGCAGTAGGAATTTGCCCTCGGCGTCGTCGCGGCTGAAGCCGAAGGTGGTCTGCGTCAGATCGTTCGTGCCGAAGCTGAAGAAGTCGGCGACGGTTGCGATCTGATCGGCGGTGAGGGCTGCGCGCGGCAGTTCGATCATCGTGCCGAACTTGTAGGCGACGGAAACGCCTGCCTCCTCCGTGATCTGTTTGGCCACGGCCTCGAGCTGGCGGCGCACCTCTTTCAGTTCGTTGACATGCCCGACGAGCGGGATCATGATCTTGGGCTGCAACTTCTTGCCCTGCTTCTCCAGTTCGATAGCCGCTTCGAGGATGGCCCGCGTCTGCATGACGTTGATCTCCGGGAAGAGCAGGCCCAGGCGACAGCCGCGCAGACCCAAC
>DATLSW010000006.1:0-18503 GCA_035533955.1 Ktedonobacteraceae bacterium
CGTTTGTTGCGCGAAGTGCATACCCTGGCGAAAGCCTACGGCTGGCGTGAAGCCGACATCCTGGCGCTCAGTCCCGCGCGCCGTCAATGCTATCTGGAGCTTGTTGGCTAATGTCAGATTATATTTCTCACATCGTAGAACTAAGCATGGGAATAGCGGCGAGCGTGCAGCCGCGCATCGTGCCAATGTTCGCGCCGCCATCATTCTTCGCGTTCTTCTCGCTGGAAGATATGATACAGCAGCAGCAACTACCTGCTAGCGCTGCGGCGGAAGCAGAGGAGGCGCCGATCACAACGTCGTTCTATTTGCCGGAGATTCTGAGCGCGCCGCCTCCCCTTCCACTTGTAAAGGCGGTCCAACCCCAATCCCTACAGGATGCCGGGGATATAGGCAGGGACGATCCGCTGGCGGGCGCAATAAATCGGCCCCTACGGATGGAGGAGACTCTATCGCAGTCTCAGCCGAAAGCAGAAAGACACAGTGAGCAGCCTTCCGTTCAACCTTTGCAAAATGAGCCTGCGCCGCCATCACAAGCATTGCCCATACCTGAGCAAGAAACCAGTAGGGGCGTGGGCTTGCCCCGCCCATTGTCAACACAAAGCGAGCAAGAAACCAGTAGGGGCGTGGGCTTGCCCCGCCCGCGTAACCACGTTATCCAGAAGCGGGCGGGGCAAGCCAATATTCCCAAGGAGCGGGCGGGGCAAGCTCACGCCCCTACGGAGCGTGTACCTGATGCCAGCGAACCGGCGTCCGGCGTGTCCGCTTTGCTATCTCTCGCGTCCAATCAACCAATGCCAGTTATACCATCCATGCTGCCGCAGCCGGAGATCATCGCGCGAAGCGATAGAGGCGTTCAAACGCGCGATTCTCACCCATTAGATGCGCTGGTACAACAACAGAGCGCATTTCGTCCAGCGCCACTCTTACCTGGCGAAGTCTCACCATTAGCAAGCCAGTCCGGCGAAGAAAGCGCGCGCTACGCGGCGGGAATGGCAAGCAATGAGCGCGCACCGTTCGCTGTTCTGGATGAGAGCGATGAATTGCTATCCTGGCAAAACTCGCAAAAGCAATCGCCCGCTTATGGGTATGATAGTAACCTCGCGTCAGAGCCGGGCGCGCCACAAAGGCTGTGGACGAGGTCTGGCCGGCGCGATGACGACGCCAACGAGTCGGAGCCAGTTATCCGCGTCAGCATCGGGCGCGTCGAAGTGCGCGCAACGACTTCACCTGCCGCGCCCGTGAGGAAGCGCGCCGCCTCTACCGCTCCAGCGCTCTCTCTGAGTGACTACTTGAAGCGACGGAAAGGTGGAACCAGTTGAGTAGCTATTTAGCTATTGCCACCGTCACCGCGACGCTCAGCGACATGCTGCAAAGGGCGGCGCAGGCGGCTATACCCGGCGCGCTCGTTACTAATAAACGTCCCGAAAAACTCGGCAGCGAGATACAGGATGCCGCCGCCATAAACCTGTATCTTTATCAGGCTGTACAAAGTCCGGGGTGGGTCAATTTCGACCTGCCGTCTCGCACAGCCAACGGCCAGTTAGTGCGCTGGCCGCCGCTGCGTAATGCCGCCGGTGAGGTGGTGCAACCGCCGGATGTCTTGCCGGTGCATGTCGCCCTGGACTTATATTATCTGCTCACATTTCACGGCTCCGAGATCAGCCTGGAGCCGCAGCGCTTGTTGGGCAGCACGGTGATTGCCCTGCACGAACGTCCGATCCTCTTGCCGCCGGATATCGATGCTGCCATCGCCAGTAAAGCGTTTCTGGCAGGCTCTGATCTGGCTCAGCAAGTGGAACGAGTCAAACTGGATCAGCTCAACCTCAGCCTGGAAGAACTTTCTAAGCTGTGGTCGATCTTTCTGCAAATTCCTTATGTCCTGTCTGTCGTCTACCGGGCGTCGGTCGTATTGATCGAATCCTCGCTGCCAGCCGCGCCGACTGGCATTGTGCGAAAAGTTCTGGTCAGCCCCGTGTCCAGCCAGCAGCCTGATACGACGATGGTTGACCTGCAAGTGGAGTATCCCGATCATGGCCCCGCGTGACCTGGAACAATGGCAACAAACGAATAAAGTTTGCCTTCTGGCGCACCTGGAGCGGCTGCGCTGTATACTGCAACATGCCCATGAAGGAGACGCGGCGGGCGAGGAGTCGGCAACCGCCCGCGCCGCGCCGCCTGCTTTGCCATCAGATACGCCGTCGGCGCTCGATACGTTGTGCGAGATATTCCGCCTGTCGCCGTTTGAGCGCGACATCCTGCTCTTATGCGCCGCTGTCGAACTGGACAGCGAATTTCCACAGCTTTGCGCGCAGGCGCAGGGCGATGCGCAGCGTGATTACGCGAGTTTCAGTCTCGCGCTGGCCGCCTTGCCAGGCGCGACCTGGGAAGCGATCGCGCCCGGCAGCCCACTGCGACGCTGGCGTTTGATCGAGATCGAAGCCGGGCGTTCTCTCACGCGCAGCCCGCTGCGCATAGACGAACGCATCCTGCATTATCTTGTGGGTATCTCGTACCTGGATCAGCGCCTTGCCGGTCTGTTTCACCCTCTGCCAGTGTTTGTGACGCTGGCTCCATCGCATCAGCAGATCGCGCGCGAAATAGCGACCACATGGACGCTGGAAGCCAGCGCGACCGGCGCGCTGCCGGTGGTGCAGTTATGCGGCCCTGATGCTGCCTGCCAGCGTTCTATCGCTGCCGCGGCCTGCTCGCTCGTCGATCACGACGCTGTTGTGCTGTCAGCCTCGGCGCTGCCTGTTCTGCCTGACGAGCTTGAGACGCTGCTGTTGCTGTGGACGCGCGAGGCAGCCTTGAGCGATCTTGCCATGCTGCTCGATTGTCGGGGCGTCGATACGATGGACGCGCCGCGCCGCGCCGCCATTACAAGGTTGGTGGAAACAAAGCAGGGTCTGCTGATCCTCGCCAGCCCGGATCGCTGGTCTTTTCCACAGCATTCGCTGCTGACCTTCGATGTGCGCAGACCAACGACTGATGAGCGGGCGGCTATCTGGCAAAGCGAACTGGGCCAGCAGGCCGCGGGGCTGAACGGCCATATCCACGCGCTCGCCGCGCAGTTTCACTTAAACGAACAGGCTATTCACGCGGCCTGCGCCGGGGCATTGGGACGTCTCGCCTCGGTTCCCGTCGATCAGTCACCGCCCACGCGAGCAATGCATGAAACGCTCTGGGATATGTGCCGCGTGCAGGCGCGGCCAGTACTGGATGATCTCGCGCAGCGCATCGAACCGTCAGCAACGTGGGCAGACCTGATTATTCCCGACGCCCAGCGCACGCTCTTACACGAGATTGCCTCGCACGTACGCTATCGTTCGCAGGTCTACGAGACCTGGGGATTTGCCGGCCCAGCGCCGCGCGGAGCGGGGATCAGCGCCCTTTTCGTGGGAGCAAGCGGCGTCGGCAAAACATTGGCCGCCGAGGTGCTGGCACACGAACTTAACCTGGACCTGTACCGCATCGATCTCAGCGCCGTCGTCAGTAAATATATCGGAGAGACGGAAAAGAATTTGCGCCGCGTGTTTGATGCCGCCGAGGAAGGTGGAGCGATCCTGCTCTTCGACGAGGCTGATGCTCTCTTTGGCAAGCGCAGCGAAGTGAAAGACAGCCACGACCGCTATGCCAACATCGAAATCAGCTATCTTTTGCAGCGCATGGAGACGTATCAGGGGCTGGCGATCCTGACGACGAATATGAAGGACACGTTGGATGGCGCGTTTCTGCGCCGCCTCCGCTTTATTGTCCAGTTTCCTTTTCCTGATGGCGAGCAACGGGCAGCTATCTGGCGGCGCATGTTCCCCGGCGCGGCTCCCACAGAGGGACTGGATATGGAGAAACTGGCTCAATTGAACGTGGCAGGGGGCAATATTCGCAGCATTTCTCTTAACGCCGCCTTTATCGCCGCCGCTGCCGGAGAGCCGATTCAGATGCATCATGTGCTGCGCGCTACCCGCTACGAATATAGCAAGTTAGAGCGTTCGCTGACGAGCGCGGAGGTACAAGGATGGGATTGAACCGACCAGCCATTGATCTGCATATCGATGAATTGATCCTGCGCGATGTGCCGTATGCGCAGCGGCAGCGTATCGCGGCGGCTATCGAGCAGGAGTTGACGCGCCTGCTGACGGAGCGAGGCGTACCGCCATCCCTTGCTCGCGGCGGCTTCGTGCCGCGCATCAAGTTGGACGACATTCAGACCGCGGCGGGCGCGAAACCCGCCGCGATCGGTAATCACATCGCCCAAAACATCTATAGCAATCTTGCTGTGGGACAGAGCGATGCATCAGAACCAGGCACAAATGAAGGGAAATAGCCGCTATGCCTACATATCCGACCGGTCCGCGCCTGTTGAAAGGGGCCATTGTCGCTATCAGCAATGATTCCCCGCAGCCGCGTACGATTACGCTTCAATATAACCCGGAGACGGTCAAACGCTCGCTGCAAGCGCAAACGGCGGGCGGCGACGAAGGCCAGCGCTCGCAGATCGTGCGTTTCATCGGCGCGCCTGTCGAGACGTTTGACCTGGAAGTGTCTATTGACGTCATCGACCAGTTGGAAAAGGGCGACAACAACGCCATCAATAACGGTATCTATCCCCAACTGGCCCTGCTGGAAACGCTGGTCTATCCTCCCAGCGCCCAGGTGAAGCAAAACGACGCGCTGCTTGCATCGGGTACGCTGGAGATCGCGCCGTTAGCCGCGCCGCTGACGTTGTTCGTATGGGGGCCGAATCGCGTGCTGCCCGTGCGCCTGAACAACCTCTCCATCAGCGAGGAACTGTTCGATACCACGCTGAACCCGATTCGCGCCACCGTCTCGCTCAATATGCGCGCGCTCAGTTACTCCGATCTCAGTCAGAATACCAGGGGCTATAACCTGTTTATGGTTTACCAGCAGGGCAAAGAGGCAATGGCCGCGCTGGGCATTTCAAACGCGCCGAACGCGAATATCGGTGTGAACGTGAACCGCTTTTGAGGAGGAACAATCATGTTGGAGCCGACAAGCCGTTATTATACCCTCGCTACGGCAACGTATGAGGATAAACAGCGCGGCGAGATTACCTATATCCGGCGGCGTTTTTTGCCGAAGCAGGTGGCGCTTCCGGCGATTGCTGAAGTCACGGTCGCCGAAAATGACCGGCTTGATCTGATCGCCGCGCGCACGCTTGGCCCACCCGATCAGTTCTGGCGCATCTGCGACGCCAACAACGCCATGAATCCCTTCGCGCTCACCGACCAAGTTGGACGGACGCTGCGTATCGTCGCGCCACAGTTTCAAGAGGGCAGTGCATGAACGTATCAAGCATCCAGCTTTCGCTCTTGATCGGGCAGTTTGTGCCGACAGCAGCGCCAGCGGAAATTATGAGCGCGATCCAGAGCGTCGAGGTACAACAGGGTACCTCGTCGGGCTTCCAGATCAGCTTCCTGGCCGAACCCGGCGCGGGCATCAGCACGGATTACGCGCTCTTGAACAGCACACTGCTGAATCCGGGGAATCGCGTGGTAATCAGCGTGACCATCAATGCCACGCCGCGTGTATTGATGGACGGCATCATCACGCACCAGCAATTAGCGCCCGACAGCAATGGAACCACGCTTTTGACGGTGACGGGCGAAGATATCAGCGTGATGATGAATATCTATGACATCCCCATGTCGTATCCAGGGTTGGGAGATTACGAGATCGTGCTGTTCGTGCTGGCGAAGTACGCGGCGTTGGGCATTGTTCCCCTGGCGATTCCCCCGCTGACGAGCGTGGCTTCTCTGCCTGTTGAGCATGTGCCGCAGCAAAGCGGGACCGATAGGAGCTATCTCCAGTCCCTGGCGGCGGAGCATGGCTACGTCTTCTTCGTCAAGCCCGGCCTTGTACCTTTGCAAAATATCGCGTACTGGGGGCCAGCCAGCCGGGTTGGCATTCCACAAAAGGCGCTGACGGTCAACGCTGGGTCAGCAACCAATGTCGATTCCATTAACTTCAGCTATGACTCACTCGCGCCCGAACAGGTTTTTGGCGCGGTCTCCGATGAAGATGCGGAGACGATCTTGCCGTTTTTCACGCTGACCAGCACGCGCCTGCCGCCCTTATCCAGCAGGCCGCCATTGATCTTTAACCAGCCGTTCGTGCGCAAAAGTATGCTCGATTACCAGGGATCAAGTTGGATCGACGCGCAGGCGCGCGCGCAGGCCATTACCAATCAATCGGTTGATTCGGTTGTCACGGCGGACGGAACGGTTGATATTTTGCGCTATGGCGATATTCTATCCGCTCCGGGCATTGTCGGCGTGCGCGGCGTTGGCTTTACCTACGATGGCTATTACTACGTCAAAGGCGTCACGCACCAGATCAGCAATGGGCAGTATAAACAGAGTTTTTCCCTGGCTCGCGAGGGAACAGGCAGTACAGTCACGGGAGTATATGCATAATGGTTGCACCAATTACCACCTTCGACTCCAGCGCGTCCGGCCCTTCCGGCACGCTTGATCGATCAGGCAAGCCCGAAACCAGGCGGTTTTATGGGAAATACCGCGGCAAAGTGTCCGATAACGTCGATCCCTTATTTCTTGGGCGCATCATACCCATCGTACCTGCCGTCTCGCCGGAGCCGTTGACCTGGGCCATGCCCTGCACGCCCTATGCCGGCGAGCAGGTGGGCTTCTATACTATTCCGCCCATCGACGCCAACGTCTGGATAGAATTCGAGGCGGGCGATCCCAATCTGCCGATCTGGACGGGCTGCTTTTGGGAGGAAGGGCAAACCCCGTTTGTCGTTCCCAATCCCGATATGTTCATTTTCCAGACTACCAGCCTCAAGCTGGTGATGCGCGATATCGCTGGCGGGGGCGGCATCACACTGGAACTTGGCCCACCGGCAGTAGAACCGCCCATCACTATCAACATGAGCAGCGAGGGCATCTCCATTGTGACCGAAGCCACGTTTTCGGTATCCAGCGCGACAACGACGATGGACAGCGATACCCTGACTATCGAAAGCCCCGAAACAACGTTGACGTGCGCGGCATCGCTGGAGATCACGAGCGGCGAAACAGACCTGAACTGCGACTCGCTCGATATCAACGGCGGCGATACGAATTTTCTTCTGGGTGACTTCTCGATTGAGAGCGGCGAAACGAACATCACCAGCGCGGAGTTCACTATCGAAACGCCCGAAACAAACATCGCCAGCGCCGCTGTATCGATTGAAGGCACGTTAGATGTTGTTGGCATAATTACCGAGGATGGCGATCCTGTGATGGTGTTGCCGATAGGGTAAGCTGCGGTTAAAAGAGCGATTTCAGGAATTATGGCTGAGAGAAAGGATGATGGTTCATGCATATCGCCTATCCATTGAGCGTTGCTGACGATGGGCTGTTCGCGACCGCGAACGATGAGCAGCACATCAGGCAGTTAATCGAGCAACTGCTTTTTACGATGCCGGGAGAACGGGTCAACCTGCCTGATTTTGGCACACCCATTGAGCAACTCGTATTCAGCCCTGGCAGCGAGGAGTTGATCGCGGCAACGCAATTTATGGTGCAGGGCGCGCTTCAACAATGGCTTGGCAATATTATACAGGTGCAGTCTGTGCAGGTGACGTTCAATGACGCCGCGCTGGAGATTACAGTCGTCTACGTCATCAAAGATATCAAGAAGCAGCAGGTTGCGCACTTTACCCGCTGATGCGAGCAGGAAAACAACATATGGAAGAGCAGCAAGAGAAGACGCCGGAAATAGATTATCTCTCGAAGGATTATGCCAGTTTTCGCCGCTTGATGCTGGATCACCTGGCGCAGCGCGTGCCGGGCTGGCAGGAGCCGACCGAGGCGGATATCGGGAACGTCATGGTCGAAATCCTGGCCTACGCGGGGGACTACCTCAGCTATTATCAGGATGCCGTTGCGACCGAAGCCTATCTCGGCACGGCTCGTCTGCGTACTTCGGTCAGGCGGCACGCGCGCCTGTTGGATTACATGCTGAGTGAGGGATGTAACGCGCGCGTGTGGCTCTGTTTCGAGGTAGACGAGCCTGTCCTGCTGCCCAAAGCAACGCCCGTGTTGAGCCGCACCGGAGGTACGGAGCAAGCGCCAGTCGTTTTGTCCGGCTCCTCCACCTATTACCAGATCATGCAGGCTAATCCGAAAATCTTTGAAACAATGCATGATGCCGCGCTCTATCCCGCGCACAGTGCCATCGCGTTATACGCGGAGAAGGACACGCAGACGATCTGGCCTGCCGGCAGCACGACGGCTACGCTGCTTGATCCAGGATACGGCCAGGAGAAGCGACTGCGACTGCGAGCGGGTGATGTCTTGATCTTTGAAGAGATCAAGAACGCGGAAACAGGCGAGCAGCGCTGGCCTGATCCCACGCAGCGTTGCGCGGTACGCCTGACAAAAGCGACGGCAGGCGTCAGCGGCGGCCAGCACGTTTTGCATGTCGAGTGGGCGGAAGAGGATGCCTTCCCGTTTCCCCTGCGCCTCGCGGTCTGGTTTCAAGACACGCTGATCACTGATATCAGCGTCGCGCGCGGCAATGTTGTGCTGGCCGATCACGGAAACTCGATCAGGCACGAGTTGCTCCCGGCTGTTCCGGCAGACCCACAGCGGCGCTATCGCCCCTATCTGCTGGTCGCTGATCTGACTCATGCTACTTCTTATAGCCATGATGCTGCGCTTACCCGGCCTGCCAGCCTTGCCCTGGTGCAGGATGTATATCACGCTCTGCCGCAAATTTCCCTGTTCCAGTACAGCAACGCGGCTCCATTTGCCCTGTCTAAAGACATCGAGAACGAGCTGCGTAATTCATCGTTGTACCTGTCCAATACTGCGCAAGAGCGTTTGCAGGAGCAGAGCATCGTTTTCTCGCAGCATGTCGCTGTGCGCGCCGTTTCAAGCAGCGAGTGGGAACTGTACGATATCATCAATCGGCAATACTGGCTGGCGGCGCTGAAGGAGGGCGCTATGTATCTGTACACGTTCAGGCGCTGGTCGCTGCGCCGCGATTTGCTGAATAGCGGCTCCCTTGACTACGACTTTACGGTCGATATGGAAGACGACAGACGCGCGCGCGTGCGTTTTGGCTTTGGACAACAGGGCCGCCAGCCACTGGTTGGTAATCGCTTCGAGGTCACATATCGCGTTGGCGAAGGCGTGCAGGGGAATGTGAAGGCGGAAACGCTCACACATGTCGTTACGGATAGGCAGGGTATCAGCAGGGTGCGCAATCCACTGCCAGCGCAGGGCGGAACCGCGCCGGAAGCCATCGCGGACGCCGGGCTGAACGCGCCCTTTGCCTTTACCGCGCAGCAGCGCTGCGTTATCAATGACGATTACGCGCGTATGGCCGAAGCCCATCCTGAAGTCGCGAAAGCGGTGGTTGAGGTGCGCTGGATGGGTGGCTGGCATACGGCCTTCATCTACGTGCAGCGCAGCGGCGCGCTGGCGGTAGACGCCGCCTTTAAACGAGAAATTGCCCGCTACATGCAGCGTTACCTTGTCAGTGGACACGAGGTCGAGATACGCACTCCGCGCTTTGTCGCCTTACAAATTGTGTTGAACATCTACTTGAAGCCGCACGTCTCGCGCAACCAGGTGAGAAATACGCTTTTACAGGCGTTCGGCACGCAGCCAGGCGGCTTTTTCTATCCAGGCAATTTCACATTCGGCCAGGCGCTTTACCAGAGCCAGGTTGTCAGGCGCGCGGCAGATGTTCCAGGCGTCGCGCGCGTTGAAGCCGCGCAGTTTTGTCGCGCTGACGCCGCCAACACAGATATGGTTTACCAGCATATTCTGACGAAAGCGACAGAGATTATCCGGCTCGATAGCGACAAAAGCGCGCCCCAGAACGGCACGATCACTTTTACTATGGAGGGGGGCTTATGAAGGATCAAACGCCGACACATACGCGCTGGAACCCGCCTGGTTTAACGCAGCTATCCTATCGCGAAGCGACCTACGCGACCGCTTTACAGCGCATGAAGACCTATCTGACGACGCGCCAGGACATCCTGCGCGGTCTGCCATTGCCGCTTGATAGTTATGATGCGAGAAGTTGGGCGGTCGCGCTGCTAGAATCCTGGGCGATGGTCATTGATGTTCTCGCTTTTTACCAGGAACGTATCGCCAACGAAGGCTACCTGGGAACTGCCGTCGAGACGCGCTCGATCGTGGAACTGGCGGCAACCATTGGCTACGAGATGCAGTTGGGCGTCGCGGCGAGCGCGTTGCTTGCTTTTACCGTGCTGGATGTCCCGAATCAGCCGTCTCCGCGCTACCTGATTCCGCGCGGCGTCGCGGTGCAGAGCGTGCCAGCGCCGGGAGGGAATGGCGCTGCTGCCACGGGCGTCGCGCAGGTAACCGGCTCAACGCAATTGCCCCAGGTTTTTGAAACCTCTTCTGATCTGTTGGCGCGGCCCGCCTGGAATGCTATCCAGCCCGCGCAGCCTATAGATGTTGGGTCGCGCTCCATCTACCCCGGCGACACGTCGCTGCGCCTCGCTGGCATCAGAACCGGCCTGAAAAGCGGCGACGCGCTCCTCATCGTTGGCGCGGAGCAAAGCGGTCAGAGCAGAAGCTGGATGTTCGCCAGCATTGCATCCGTCACGCCCAATCTCAAAGCAGGCTATACGGAAGTGGCCTGGAGCAATGGTGTAAATAGCGGCGGGCAAATGCCTTTAGCGAACCCCGCGGCCTTCGTCTTACAGCAGCAGGCTAAACTCTATGGCTACACGCGCGGCGGTATTTACTACACCTCGCTGGATACCGCGAACTGTTCTCCTTCCGCTATCGGTCTGCCCAATATAGAGGCGCATACGCTGCTCCGGCATCCGTCGGGGACGCTGTTCGTTGGCACGGATAGCGGCGTATTCCGTTCCTCGAACGACGGCGAGACGTGGGAAGCCGCCAGTTCCGGCTTGCTCAAGACGAAGATTTCCGCCCTGACAGCGAGCAGTGACGGAAAATTGTACGCTGGCACAACCACCGGTAACCTCTTTTATTCGCTCGACGGTGGCAATAACTGGTACATGATTATCAGAAAGCCGGCCTTGCCCAACAGTTTAGCCGCCCTGTTTACAGAGCCAAATCACGCGAATACCCTGCCAAAGACGGAGATCCATGCTCTCATAACCTTTACTCAGAACAACACAGCCTACCTCGCGGCGGCAATGGATAGCGGCGTCTACCTGTCCCAGGATGGAGGGCTGAATTGGGAACAACCGCCTGCTGATGTCGTACCGGGCGTCATGGCCCTGGTCTTCGCCGTCTCGCCGCAGGGCGTGCCGTTCGTTGGCACGAACACTGGCGTCTATGCCGTCGCCATGAGCAACCCGCATAATTTTCTATTCAGGCATCAGCCTCAGACGCATCCTATGCCGCAAATTGCGGTGCGGGCGCTGGCTGTGGCCCCTGACAATACGCTCATAGCCGCGACTGCGCAAGGTATTTTCCGCTCGCAAGATAACGCCCAGAACTGGACGGCGGTAGCGCACTCGCCCACTGATGTGCAGGCGCTGTTATCGACTACCTCGACAACGCTTTTTGCCGCCCAGGGAAACAGCGTTTTGCGCTTGCATGACGGCGGCGCAACCTGGGACATTTTCGCGAAAAATCTCCCCCTCAGCGCAGTGCGCGTCTTGCTGGCGGCTGCCAATGGGCTATTCATCGCGGGAATGCCGGATAGCGCGGGGACAGAGACAGGCTGGTCGCGCTTTCAAGTCCAGCATAAGTATCTCGACCTGGATAAGATATACCCGGCGCTGCGCAAGGATAGCTGGCTCGTTTTGCGACAAGAGGGCAGCGCCGCTCTGTATGCGGTGACTGGCGCTGCTACGAAAACAAACGACGATTACCGGAAAAGCAAGGAGTTTACGCGCCTCTTCGTCGATAGCGCCGATCAACTCGGCACGTTCGACCGCTCTTCGGCCACTGCCTACGCGATGGGCCAGCCGCTGCCGTTGTTCAACTTTACACCTGTGCAGGGGCAGAGCATCGTTTGCGCTCCCTCCGGCGCCGACCTGACGCCGGGACAGCGCGTGTTCGTGAGCGGCAAGCGCGTGCGTGTGCGTCTGGCAGGCCATGTCACGCAACCACTTACCCTGACTTCTTCTGATAGCGGGCAGCATATGCCGTTGAGCGGGGGGAGCGCGTTCAGCCTGACAGCGCGGCCTGAGCCTTCTCCAAACGCACCGTCGAACACCTGGCTGTGGTGTCTGCGAGACACGAACGGGAACGCCTGGCAACTTACGGCCAGCCCGGATACTTTCGACTATGAGCTGGCGAGCGATAGTGACGATGTTGTCAGCGAACTGGTGACGGTCCTCAGTGCAACGACCGGGCCATCGATCACGCTCACATTCACCGGGCCGCTACAAAACGTGTACGATTCGGCAACTGTCGCTCTTTGCGCGAATGTCGTAGCGGCAACGCATGGTCAGACCGTGCAGGACGAGGTGCTTGGTAGCGTCGATCAACGCGCGGATACGCGTCGCTTCACGCTCAAGTACAGTCCGCTGACATATCTGCCATCAAGCAATGGCAACACGCCTACCAGCACATTGAGCGTCGAGGTCAATGGAGCGCCGTGGCAAGAAACGGATACGTTCTTTGGGCAGAACGGCGAGCAGCGTGTTTATGTCGTGCGCCGCGACAGCCAGGATAATACAACGATCATTTTCGGCGACGGCCAGCAGGGCGCGCACTTACCCAGCGGGCGCGAGCATATTTCAGCCTCGTACCGCTATGGCAGCGGCAGCGCGGGGAATGTTCCCGCCAACAGCTTGATCACGACGCGCACGCGCCCATATGGCGTTCAGAAAGTCACCAATCCTCTCCCCGCGAGTGGCGGCGCTGACGCTGAACCGCAGGCGCTCGCGCAAAGCAGAGCGCCGCAGTTGATACAAACAATGCAGCGCGTTGTTTCCCTCACTGATTACGAAGCATTCGCGCTTGTGTTTCCTGGTATCAGCAAAGCGCGGGCAAAAGCTCTCTGGTATGGCGGCGCGCGCATGGTGCAGTTGACGGTCGCGAGCGACGGCGGCGCGGCGCTCGCGACGGACACATACAACGCATTGCGCTCAGCGATCAATGGCATGACCGCCGCGCCAGCGCAGCCGCTCACCATTCAATCGTTCGCGCGCGTGGAGTTTCAAGTAGGAGCGATCGTGATCATCGCTGCCGGGTACGAAAACAATGCCAATACCATTGTCGAGAATGTCAGGCAGCGGTTACTTTTTGCCTTCAGTTTCGAGCAGCGCGCATTTGGTCAATCCGTCTCTTCGTCAGAAATTATCGCGCTTATCCAGGGCGTCGAGGGCGTCTACGCGGTAGAACTCGCGTTTCTGTCTGTTGATCATACCCGGCAATATCACGCGGATTTACAGGCCAGCCCGGCGCGCGTAGATGGGCAGCAGATCGAGCCTGCCCAGCTTTTATTAATTGATACATCGAATGAAGGGATCGACCTTCAATGGAAAGGGCAAAACGCATGAGTGAGACGCCCACGGAACGCCTCTATAATTTGCTGCCTGCGATTTATCGTATTCGCGACGCGAAGCAAGGCGAGCAGATGCGTGCATTCATGGCGGGACTGGAGAGCGAATTTCTGCGGCTGGAAGCGGATATCGACGCGCTCTACGACAACTGGTTTATCGAGACCTGCGATCAATGGGCGATCCCCTATATTGCCGGGCTTGTTGGTATTGAAGGGATAAACGAGCAGAGAAAGGTGTTCACCACGCAGCGCCGTGAGGTCGCAAACGCCATCGCTTATCGACGCCGCAAAGGGCTGATCGCCACGCTCGAACATATCCTGCAAGATGTGACGGGTTGGTATGCTCATGCTGTCGAGTATGAGCAGCGCCTCGCACGCACGCAGCACCTGGCGCACCTGCGCCTGGGCCAGGGTCGTGTTACCGACCTGCGTCAAACAACAGCTCTGGATGCCCTCGGCGGGCCATTTGATACCATTGCGCATACGATTGATGTGCGTAAGATTGATGGCGGAGCCGGTAGAGAGGCGCGCAGCGAGGATGCGATCGCTGGTAAATATCTGCCGCCCAATATTGGCCTGTTCTTCTGGCGCTTGCGGAGCTATTTGCTGGCGAATGTTCCGGCGGCGGCGATCACTAAGGCCGCCACCGGGCGGTTTCTCCCGGCTGGCTGCTTTACCTTCGATCCCCTCGGACGCGATATGCCGTTGTTCAACCAGCCGCACGAGATCACGACGCTGCGGCAGAGAGTCGGCATTGTCAACGTGCCGGCGCCGCTTGATCCAGCATACCTTGCCGACGACCTCGATGCGTTTAGAACTCAGCATCCTGACAGCGCGGTTGCTGATAGTCCAGGCGGTCTGGTGGATGTAAACAGGCCGCGCAACAGCGCGTACTACGGGCCGGATCGCGGCCTGTGCATTATGCTCAACGGCCAGATCATCTCTCCAGACGCGATTTTCGTGGCTGATCTGCGGCAATGGCGCGCTCCTCGCCTGGGTATCGCGCTCGCGGGCAAGCAGTATGTTGCTGTCGATGTTGTGCTGGGACGCCTGCTCTTCTTCGGCGAAAAACGCCTGACTCGCGGCGATGTCGTTGAGGTTTCCTACTGCTATGGTTTCAGCGACGATCTGGGCGCAGGCCCGTACCGGCGCCAGTTATACTCTACCAATGCGGCGCAGTCGCCGCATTATATCCATGTCTTGAAAAAGAGTAAAGTCGGCACGATCCAGCAGGCGCTCGACGAGTGGGCGCGCATCGCGGAGAGCCAGCCACAACCACGCTGCGTCATTCAGATTCATGACAACGGAGTATATACAGAAGATGACCTGCTCATCAATTTGCCGAAACAGAGCTTGCTGGTCATTGAGGCCGTCGAAGGCGTCCGCCCTTGCATTCAGGGGAATCTGACCGCGCAGAGCGAGTATGCGAGCGCGAAACTGCTGCTGAACGGCCTCTTGATCGATGGTCAGTTGACCGTTAATGGTAACTTCAGCCTTGAGGTTACTTATTGCACACTCATGCCCTCTGGTATTGAGGTGCAGCACAGCGAGCCGCGAAAATCGCTCCTGCATATTGCCATCGATCGCAGCATCGTCGGGCCGCTGCAAGTGCAGAGCGAGCAGGTAGAAGTGGAATTACGCGACAGCATTCTCGATAACGCGAGCGGCTACGCCATCGATGCCGTTCCCATTGCTGACGCGGAAGGCCCTACCGTCTTGATGGAGCGTGTGACCGTCTTCGGTGAAGTACAGGTGCAACGCTTGAACCTTGCTCAGGATGTTATCTTTACCCGGCGCGTGTTCGTTGCGCTGCGAGAGGATGGCGTGGTCAGTGCTTGCTCTCTTCCGTTCCATTCGCAGACGCCCTATCTTGATCTTTGTCATCACTGCCCGCCTCTAGAGTGGCGCGATGGGATATTGGGCGCGCCAGCCCTGCCCGACGACGAAGAGAAAGTTTCTCACGAGCGGCCCGCTTATCCGCTGTTCACCTCGACTCGCTATGGCGATCCTGGATACGCCCAATTGCGCATGGATTGCACGCGCGCGATCCTGAGCGGCGCAGCGGATGGATCGGAGATGGGCGCGTTTCACCGTCTCTACCAGGTGCAGCGACAGGACAACCTGCGCCGGGTGATCGATGAATATTTGCCTTTTGGCCTTGCTACCGGCATAACCTATCGCACATAATTGTTCTGGGCGGGACGCGCATAAGGAGATGGAACGCTTGCGTTGCTTTCTCGCGTACTGTACCGAACATATTTCTAAAGAAGATGAGGGAACAAACTAATGAAGGGTGATTTTTCACGATTCACATTCGATCCGCTCAACCACTACCGCAGCGTGTATATGCAGCAGGGGCGCGTCCAGCTCGACGCGGACTGGAACGAGCAGGTCGATATCTTGCATCATTATCTCGAATCATACCTGAGAGATTTGCTGGGTCCAGGCGCTGGACAGCGCGAAACCAGCGGTTTCGCGATTACTATGGTCGAACATAGCGAGTTTGAGGAGCAGTCGACGCAGCATTTGCCGCATATCACCGTAGAGGAAAACGGCGCGTCTACCAACGCGGAAGACGCGGAGCCGGGCAAGCAGGTGCGAGGACAGCATAAAGACAGCGTGGCATTCGATCTCCGCGTCGGTTATGGCCGCTATTATGTCGATGGCGTTCTGTACGAGAACGAGCAGGACGTGTTCTTCACGGCGCAGCCTGATTATCCCGGCGCGGCCTTTCCCACCGTGTCGGAAGAACACGAACACGCCGTTGTCTACCTCGATGCCTGGCAGCATCATATAACCGCCTTCGAGGAGCCGGCCCTGCTTGAGACGGCGCTGGAGAACCTCGACACTACCACGCGCGTGCAAAACCTCTGGCAGGTGAAGATTCTCCCCGTCAGACATCACCCGGCGCTGGCCGATCACGAGCGCGTGTCGTATCGTGAGATCGCGTTGCTGCCTGAGTGGGACGAACTGCTGAACCGCCAGGGCAGTAGAGGGCTGCTGAGCGTCCGCCATCGGCCAGACAGTGTCGCGCTGGATAACCAGCTCTACCGCGTCGAGATTCACGACGCGCGGGATGAAAGCGCGACGTTCAAATGGTCGCGCGAGAACGGCTCCATTGTTTTTGACGTGCAGCGCATCGAGTCGATCAGGCCGCCTGAGAAAGAGGACGGCCCGGCGCAACTCACCCTGACGCTGGGGCAACAGGGGCGCGATATTACGCTCTTACATGCGGGAGATTGGGTGGAAATTGTCGATAACGCGCTTTTACTTAGTGGCCGCACCTTGCCCCTCTACCAGGTTATACTGGCCCCAGACGCCAGCAGACAGGTAATCGTGCAGGGGCCGCCTTTCGCGTACCTGGAAGCTCTGGTGCAACAACCAGCAAATCATCTCCTGCTGCGCCGCTGGGATCACGGCTCAGGCTCGCGCGCGCGCGGCTTGACGACCGTGCGAGAGAACGAATGGTTGAGCCTGGAGCATGGTATTCAAGTACATTTTATGGGCGCGAGCAATTTCCAGATCGGAGATTACTGGCTCATTCCGGCGCGCGCGCTGACCGATTCTATCCAGTGGCCGCTGGATGAAGACAATGAGCCGCTGGCGCTGTCGCCGCGTGGCATCTACCACCACTACTGTCCCCTGGCGCTGTTGCACCGGCACGAAGAGAGATGGCGAGTGACAAAAGACCTGCGGCGTTTTTTCGACCCATTGCCCGCTCTCACGGCGCTGGCGGAGAGAATTCGCCCGCCCGAAACGAACATTACCGAAGTCGTAGAGGTGAAGCAGGATGTTAGACCGGCTCCCAACGCGCTCTATGAAGAATGCGCGTCAGAAGAGAGGCTGGAAATCGGCGACCTGGTCTCGCTCGTACCTGGCCCCCACCGGCGCATCGTCCGATCAACACGGGACAACGCGGCGCTGGTGTTCGGCGTCGTTTCGGACGTGCGCGAGGTGGACAGAGGGCGCTATTATCGGGTCATGATCTACGGTCGCACGCGCTGTAAGATCACTGAGAGAGCCGAGGCCGGAACGTTACTGACAGTGGCCGAGATAGCTGGCTGCGCCACAAGAACGGGACTGGCCCATGAACTATTTCGCCCCGGTACGATTCTCGGCAAGGCGCTCGAACCCTACCAACCAGCAGACGACGATGCCGTGGGAATGATCATGATCATGGTAACACTGCAATAGACGGCTTAGGCTCGTACTGCCACGTCTTATATGATTTTCTTTTTCCCAGCTTTCCGTCGGCTTTCGTGCCTGCGCCTACTGAAAGCCTTTTACAACGAGATGTCTGTTGCCAGAGTACCCGCTATTTACCCGCAATGGGATGATGCTTCTTACCTTTCGCATCTTAAGCTGTCACTCTAAACAGGCGGGCGACGAAGGTGACCTGTCCGATCATCCTCAGTGTGCAACACAACTGTCTCGCAAGCCCTGATGTGAGGGACACCCGCTTGTAGTGGGTGTCCCTCAGTTTTTTGCAAAGACATCAGGAGCGCAAGCAGGAGTTTTTCCCAGGGATGGTGAAGAGAAGGACGAGAGGAACCGGGCAGAGTCGCCGCAGGCCCAGGCGGCAAGAGCGCGCGAGAAATGACGAGATCTCAAAAGAGACTAGAAGATGACCAGTACATGATCTTCTTATCAGAAACCCCGTACTGCATACTTTGCACAACAAAGTAAATAGGCATCTCCGGCAGAGAGAACATTTACGCAGCTTTGAAAAAAGTCGCCCAACGGCAAGAAAGGACCGCACTACCATGCATACAGCACATGAACATGACCAGGCCGGGAATCGGCGTCATGTCAGCATGTTACCTGGCAGCAGACAGGAGATTGATCGGCTCGATTTGCAGCATTATCTGCTTCGTTACGTACTCAAAGGCAATTACCTCGCGCCCATCGCTCAACCGGCACGTATTCTGGATGTCGGCTGTGGAACAGGATGTTGGATCAGCGAAATGGCTCTGGAATTCCCCCAGGCCGAGCTGGTCGGTGTCGAT
>DATLSW010000007.1:0-3546 GCA_035533955.1 Ktedonobacteraceae bacterium
ACGGCATGCGAAAGAAATTGCCACTACTGCCCATTTCGCGCCGGGCGCAGCAAGACGAAGCGCGTCACCTTCTCGCCGGACGAGCTGGCTGGCGGCTTTGACACGCTACAACGCGCGGGACAGGTGGAAGGCATGTTCCTGTCTTCGGGCATCATTCGGGGCAGCGCGAACACGCAGGATAAGATCATCGCCGCGGCGGAGCTGGTGCGTCAGAAGTATGACTACCAGGGATATCTACATCTCAAAATCATGCCGGGGATCGAGTACGATCAGTTGTACCATATCATGCAACTGGCAGATCGCGTCTCGGTGAACCTGGAAGGGCCGACACAGGAGCGATTAAGTGCGCTGGCTCCGAAGAAAGATTTCGAGCGCGAACTGCTCGCGATGCTGCGCATGGCCGAGCAAATACGGCGCGATCACCCTTACCAGAAGTTGGCTGGCACTGTGACGCAGTTTGTCGTCGGTGCGGTTGGCGATACTGACCACGAATTACTCGCGATGAGCCAGCAACTCTATAAGCAGGCTCGTCTGACGCGCGCCTATTATTCGGCTTTCCACCCGGTGGAGCAGACGCCCTTCGAGAATCTGCCGCCGACCGACCTGCTACGCGAATTTCGTCTCTACCAGTCAAGTTTTTTGCTGCGCGACTACGGCTGGCGCGTCGAAGATTTCGCTTTTCTGCAAGATGGCAACCTGCTCACGGGGATGGATCCCAAGCGCGCCTGGGCTGAACAACACCTGCTACAGGCTCCCATTGAGATCATGACGGCGAGTCGCGCGCAACTGCTTCATATTCCAGGTATTGGCCCTAAAGGTGCGGAGGCGATTCTCCAGGCGCGTCGCAGAGGGAGGCTGACGGAGCTGGCGCATCTGAGCAAACTGAACATCGCCGCGCCGCAACGCGCCGCCCCGTATATCCTGCTGGCTGGACAAAGACCCCTGCTACAAATGACGTTGCTGTAGAAATACACGAATCGGATGTGCTTTCAGATCACAGCAATGCTTCCATCTGCGACAGGTGCGACTCGAAGAGCTGCAGCGCCAGGCGCACTGGCTTCGGCGAGGTCATATCGACGCCTGCTTTCTTGAGCAGTTCGATGCTAAAGTCCGATGAGCCGGAATGCAGGAAATGCAGGTAACGATCCACGGCGGGCTGTCCCTCGTGGAGAATCTGCTGCGCCAGCGCGGAGGCCGCCGAGATGCCAGTCGCGTACTGGTAGACGTAAAAGCTACTGTAGAAGTGCGGAATACGCGCCCATTCGATATCGATCAGTTCGTCGATGGTAGTTTCCGCTCCGTAGTATTGCTCATTCAGCGCGTGGTAAAGCGCACTCAGCGCATCGGCGGTCAATGACTCACCTTGTTCCGCCTGGCTATGAGCACGCTGCTCGAACTCGGCAAACATAGTCTGGCGGTAGAGCGTGCCACGGAACCCCTCAAGCGAGTGATTGAGAACGGCCAGCCGCTGAGTGCGGTTGGTAGTTGTCCGCAAGAGATATTCGGTCAACAAAGCTTCATTGAGCGTTGAGGCCACCTCAGCCACGAAGATAGTGTACTCGCCATACTGATAGGGCTGATGTGAGCGCGTGAAGAACGAGTGCATGGAATGGCCGAGTTCATGCGCCAGCGTGAACATGCTCTCGCGATTATTCTGGAAATTGAGCAAGATGAAAGGCTGGGTCTTGTACGCGCCGCCGCTATAGGCGCCACCGCGCTTGCCGGGCGTCTCATACACGTCGATCCAGCGGCGCGCTAAGCCATTGCGCAATGTCGTCACATACTCCGTACCCAGCGGGGCCAGCGCCTCTGCTACGATTGTCCGCGCCTCGTCATAGCTCACGTCTTCGGGCGCCTCCTCGACAATCGGCACATAGAGATCATACATGTGCAAGTCATCCAGTTGCAGGATACGCTTCCGCAGCTTGAGGTAGCGATTGAGCAACGGCAAGGATTCATGAACCGATTCTACCAGCATATCGTAGACGGACACAGGAATGTTGTAGCTCGCCAACGCCATTTCGCGTGGGGAATTGTAGCGATGCTGGCGGGCATAAAATATATCCGTCTTCACCTGCGCGGCAAATGTGGCCGCGATGGTGTTGCGCTGCTTGAGGAATGTGCCATGCATGGCCTCGAAGGCGGCTTTCCGCACTGTACGGTTGTTGCTGCGAATGAAAATCTGATAGTTGCCTTTGGTCAACTCGACCGCTTCACCATTTTCGTTGACGATGACGGGCAGCTTCAAGTCGGCATTATCGATCATGGTAAAGATGCTGCCAGGACTCTCGGCCATCTCTCCTGCCGCCGCCAGCACCGCCTCTATCTCCGCGGAGAGAACGTGTCCGCGCTTGTGGTTCAAATCATTCAACTGCTGCCGGTACAGCGATAGTTCCGGTGCTTCCTGGAAAAAACGGTCGATGGTATCCTGGGGTAAGGCCAGAATCTCCGGCTCAATGAAGGAAGCCGCCGTTAAGAGACGCACGTATAATTGCCCGACGCGGTCGGCCATGCCTTGATAGTGGCTGTTGGTAGTGTCTTCATCCTTGCGCATGGAGGCATAGACAAACAAACGCTCAAGCAGCTCGAATAGTTCATCGCGTGTTTGCAAAACAAGCCAGAGGGACTGACCGCTCTGATCGAGCGTGCCCTGTAACGCTTCGAGCGCGGGAACGCGCAGCTGGAGATGCTGGAAATCACTCTCCCAATCATTATTGGTAGCATAGATACTTTCGAGATTCCAGGTGTATTCAAGAGGAATATCACCTCGGCTCTTTAAGGTCTGCACGGTCTGCAAAGGTTAGCTCCTTCTACTGCGAAAAGTTATGGGTCTCGACGAGAGATTCATTGTTTCATATATTACCACATTCAGGAAACAAGCAAATCCTCTCTATCACCCCATTTCCCAAGAAAGTGATAGAAGTTGCGTTTGGTCAGGCGCGCGCGTTCGGAATCCGAGAGTGTGCCGTCTTGCAAGACGGGCAGGGAATGCACCGGCAGAGAGGGCGTGACAACGACGCTGGCCCCACTATCACGCACCGCGAAGTTAAAATCGACATCCATGTAGGACGGATAGCGATAACGCTCGTCGAACAGGCCAACCGTTTTCAGCAGCGCGCGGCGAAAAGCCATGCAGCGGTGATCGACAGCCTCAACTTCGACCTGCTCGCTTTCTTCAAAATGGCGCAGATCGCTTGTCGTCAGGCCATGCAGCCCGGTAATACCGATATGATCGTCGGCCAGCGTCGCGGCCAGCGGCGTGAAGATGTCGCCCGTCAATTCCACGCTGTCATCGAGCAAGAGAATATACTGCCCCTGGCTGAGTTTGCAGCCGACATTGCGGGCTTCAGCTTCGCCTACCGTCCGCGAGATGCGCAGGTAATGCACGGAAGGATGGGCAGTGCGCAGCGCAGTAGCCCAACTGTTCAGCTCATCCTGCGAGCCATTATCGACGAGAATCACCTCAACTGACATATTTTGCGCGAAACGCAGCACACTTTCGACGCAGCGCCGGGCCTGCTCAAAACTATTGCACGCCAGAATATT
>DATLSW010000008.1:0-12895 GCA_035533955.1 Ktedonobacteraceae bacterium
CTAGAAGGCAGCGTCATCATGTACGCCGATGTCATGACGCGCTCTATGAAGAAGGCCATCGACGAGACGAACCGCCGCCGCAAGATTCAGGCGGACTACAACGAGCAGCACCACATCACGCCACGCGGCATCACGAAAGATGTAAAGACGCTTTCAGATCGCATCAAGCAGATGAGCGGCGCGGCAGTCGAGGGCGACGACCAGAAAGCCATCGCGACGGCGCTGGCAAACATTCCAAAGGACGAGGCGCTGCGCCTGATCAAAGACCTGGAGTCGCAGATGCGCTCCGCTGCCAAACAGTTAGAGTTTGAGAAAGCCGCCCAACTGCGCGATCAGATCATCGAGATTCGACGAGCGATGGTTGAATGAACATTGGTGAATATCCCACCAACAACCCTACTAAGGAGAAAGGATCCCCTGTTCCATGCATCACGATCAACACGCGGCCCATCATGGCAACGAGGGCCAGGAAGTAACACAGAGCGATTACTTGAACGGGCCGCAGATCATCCCGCGGCGCGTTCATCCAGATATGACGGTGGCCGAATTGATCGATCAGCAATTCCAGGCGTATAACGCGGCGCGGCTGAGCGAGGCGGCACGGCTCTACGCGGGAGAGATGCTCGCGCCAGGCAACGATGTGACAATTGGCCTGACCATGGCCGGCGCGCTCACACCTGCTGGCCTGGGCGGTTGCCTGATCACGCTGATGGAAAATGGTTTCATCGATTTCATCATCAGCACGGGCGCGAATCTGTACCATGACATGCATCACGCGCTGGCGATGACGCTGCACCGCGGCGATTTCCGCCTGGATGATACGCTCTTGCAGGAAGAAGGCGTGATTCGTATCTACGATATTTTGTTTGCTGACCAGGTGCTGCTCGATACTGATGCCTTCGTGCGCGAATGCCTGAAAAGTCTGCCCAATCGCCCGATCTCGACATCGCAATTGCACTACCATCTGGGTGTGCAACTGCTCAAAGCGGGCGTGAACCCGGAATACTCGGTGCTGGCACAGGCCGCGCGCTGGAATGTGCCAATCTATACCTCATCGCCGGGCGATTCGTCTATCGGCATGAACGTGGCGCGCCACGCTTTGGAAGGCAACGCGCTGACGCTCGACCCGCTGGCCGATGTGAACGAGACAACGGCCATCGTGCTTGCGGCGGCGCGCAACGGCGTGATTATTCTGGGCGGCGGCAGCCCCAAGAACTTCTACTTGCAGACGCAACCGCAGTTATGGGAGGTGCTGGGCATCAACAAAGGCGGACACGATTACTTCATTCAGATCACCACCGACGCGCCGCATTGGGGCGGCCTATCCGGCGCGACACCATCGGAAGCCGTTTCCTGGGGCAAGATCAAGCCGGAGCAGTTAAACAGTACCGTCGTGGTCTATAGCGACTCGACCATCGCACTGCCGCTGCTCACGGCCTATGCCATGAGCAAGGCTCAGCCCAGGCCGCGCAAAGAACTGTACGCGCAGCGCGAAAGTCTGCTCAACGCGCTGCAAAGCGCTTATGAGGAGGGCAAACTCGCGCGTCCATGATGCCTGTTTCGATCTAATGCGCATTGTTATGTCTATTAGATGGAATAAACCTTAGCTATTAGATGGAAAGCTTGTGGTAATTAGATACAATTCTCGCCTGCCATGTTTTGATTAGATTGACATCCTGATGTATAATAGCAATCGGTGTCAAAAAAACACCGTCTTACGCAGGTTGTTGAAAACCTAGAACATGTTAGGAGGATTGTTCGATGCTTGTTCACTTGATGTTGGAATTGTATGGGTGCGATCGCGAGATTTTGAGTGATGGGCCGCTGCTGCGGCGCGTGCTGAATGAATTTCCAGGCCGCGTAGACATGGAAAAGGTCAGCCCTGTTCACCTGTACGATATCGAGACGTCAAATCCGCTGGATGCTGGCATGTCGGGCTTCGTGGTAATTGCTCAGAGCCACATCAGTTTACATGCATGGCCTGAATACGGCGAAGTCGATATCGACATCTGTTCTTGCAAGGAATTTAGCCAGCAGGACGCTATCGCTTTCGCGAAAGCCATGTTCCAGACGGACGATGTCGAGGCCCATTTTGTGGTACGCGGCTCGCGTTCCTTGCGCCCAGAAACACCCGATCCTGAGCGCGTAGCGGCGGCGCTGGCCGCGCGGCGCGAGCGCCAGACCACGGGGGTGCGTTAAAAAGAAGGGGATTACTGGCATGACAGAATCGTTTGTGACCCAGTTCGGCGCTCCTGACGCGCCATATTGCGACCCGAAGGCCGCGCGTGTGACGATCATTCCGGCCCCTATGGAGTATAGCGTATGCTATATGAAAGGCACTGAACGCGGGCCGCAGGCGATTCTGGATGCTTCCAGCCAGATGGAACTCTATGACGAGGAACTAAATTGGTGTCCTATTGAAGTGGGCGTATTTACGCGACCGGCCCTCGACTATCGCGGCATGGATCACGCGAGCGCGCTGCAAGCCACCGGCGAGGCCGCGCGCGCAGTCCTGCAACGCGGACAACTTCCCCTGACCCTCGGCGGCGAACATGCGCTCTCCGCGCCGCTCATTGCCGCCACGCGCGAGTTCTTCCCCGATCTAACCGTCGTCCATATCGATGCTCATGGCGACCTGCGCGACGAATACGAGGGAACACCTCTCTCGCACGCCAGTATCGAGAGGCGCGTGGTAGAGATGGGTATTCCTTTGACAGAGATCGGCATTCGCAGCATCAGCCCCGAAGAAGCGGCGTTTCTCAAGACGAAGCCGGACGTGGCAATCGTCTATGCGTGGCAACTCGCCAACGGCACGGCGCGCATACCCTGGGAACGCCTCGGTCAGCATACCTACGTCACCATCGATCTCGATGCCCTCGACCCCGCTGAGATGCCAGCCGTCGGTACGCCTGAACCGGGCGGACTGCACTGGTATGACTTGCTCGCTCTCTTCCGCGAAATCTGCCAGCGCACACATATTGTCGGCATGGACGTGGTGGAACTCTGCCCGATGGCGGGGCAGACGCGCGCCGATTTTCTGGCCGCCAAACTCGTTTACAAACTGATCGGCTATTGGTTCAATGACAAACGATAGATATCCTACGATATTTTCAGACCTTGCAAAATGTGATATACTTAGGTATAGAAAGACGCGCACCTCGACAAATCTTCATACGTAAACAGCGCGTCAAAGTTTGCTATCACATCCGGCGGAACCATGTAGCGGCGCATAAATTGCGCCAGTCAGCCGCGATGAAGCCTCAACACTGGCGTAATTATTACCTCTCCTCCGGAGAGGGTGTGCGCCGCTACACGGTTCCACATGTGATGAACTGGTGCGGAACGCCCGGCGGCGAGTAATGAAAGTGCCTTATCGCTGCACTTCAACCACCAGACATTGTTAACGATACCCCAAAACGGGCCTGAGAAACAGGTCTTTGAAAGGAACCATGACCAGAAACTATGACTCACAACGACGAGACGACACACGCCCATCGCCTCGCAACCAATCCTCCGGCAGGTATGGAGACTCGCGCCCTCCGCGTCCTGCTCGCCCTCGCCTGAATCGCGAAACAGTAGACCGCGCCTGGGAAAATGGAGCGCCGCGCGATCACGCCGATTATCATCCGCGCCAAACAAACGAGCGATCGTCTTCTCAACGGCCTCCATATGGCCGCGATGGGAACGCTCCGCCACCAAATAGTCGCCGCCCATACTCTCAAGGACGTGGCAGCACGGGCTATGACAACCAGGGACGCGGCGATGGCCGCCCCTCTTCTCGTCCTTATGGCGATGGGCGCGACCCCCGCAATCGCTCTTTTAACGATAGCGAGCGACCATATGGCAATCGCAATGAACGTCCAGGCGGCAATGCCGGTGGTGAGCAACGTCCATACAAGCGCTACGAAGATAATCAGACACCCGGCAGACGCTATGACGACAACCGCGCTCCCAATCAGCGCCCGCCGCGGCGCTATGACGACAACCGCGCTCCTGATCAGCGCCCGCCGCGGCGCTATGATAATGACCGCGCTCCTGATCAGCGTCCGCCGCGGCGCTATGATAACGACCGCGCTCCTGATCAGCGTCCGCCGCGGCGCTATGACGACAACCGCGCTCCTGATCAGCGCCCGCCGCGGCGCTATGACGACAACCGCGCTCCCGGCTATCGCCCACCCCAGCGCGAATATGACAACCGCGCTCCATCTCAACGCCCGCCGCGTCGTTTTGACAACGATCGGGAGCCTGATCGCCGTCCGCCCCGACACGAGTATAATGACCGTGCGGCGCGCAATGAAGACCAGCAGCATGAAAATGGGCAGCGACGAGACAGCAGCGATTTTCAAATTGCCTCCTCGGAGGACAGCACCGCTGAGGATGGTATCGCTGAAGGAGAACAGTTTCAGGGCGATTACGAGCGATTCAATGAGGGGGGCGAGCCGCCTCTAACCAAACGCCCGGCTTCGCCACAGCGGCAACGCAAACAACACACGACCTGGAGCAAACAGCCGAAAACCAGAGCGAGCCGCGACGAGCATAAACCGCGCGCGCAGGCAGTTGAAAAGTCGGTACGTCAAAAAACGAAACGGGCCGCCAAAGCGAAGCCGTCACCAGCAACGCGACCCTGGCAAAAAGGCTATAAGTGGCCGAATCCGCAGGAGAGCAAGAGCGAAGACTAACAACGTGGCGGCGCAATGCATTGCGCCGCCACTGACCAGTGAAGACAATCGAAAAATATGATGCACTATCCAAGTTACCTGAATCTGTACGAAACTGGAGAACTGGCAGAACGTGCCGCCGCGGCATGGGAAACACTGCGCAGTTGCACGATCTGCCCGCAAAATTGCCGCTGCAACCGCATCGCTGGCAAAACTGGCGTCTGCCATTCCGGCACAGAAGCGATTGTCGCCTCGTGGAATGTGCATCGCCGCGAAGAACCGCCCATCAGCGGCACGCGCGGCGCGGGGACCATCTTTTTCGGCTATTGCCAGGCGCGCTGCACCTATTGCCAGAACTTTCCCTTGAGTCAGGGCGGTCTGGGTCATCGCGTTGGACCGGAGCGGTTGGCCGATATGATGATGTATTTGCAAAAGAAGCGCTGCCATAATCTGGACCTCGTCACGCCGACGCACTTTGTGCCGCAGATTTTGGCCGCACTGGTAGTTGCCTGCGGCAAGGGGTTGCATCTGCCCATTGTCTATAACTGCGCGGGCTATGAGAATCTGGAAACGCTCAAACTGCTCGATGGCGTGGTCGATGTCTATCTGCCGGACGCGAAATACGCCGACGAGAAGCAGGCTCTGCGCACCTCGAAAATGCCGCACTATGTACAGTACAACCGCACGGCTCTGCAAGAGATGTATCGGCAAGTGGGGCCATTGCAGATCGACGAGGAAGGTATCGCCCGCCGAGGGCTACTCATTCGCCACCTGGTGATGCCGGAGGACATCTCCGGCACGCGCGAAGTGCTGCGTTGGATCGCTGAAGAGCTTGGGCCAGAAACGCCCGTCAGCCTCATGGATCAGTACTTTCCCGCCTGGAAAGCCGTCAATGATCCTATCCTCAATCGACGCCTCACCTGGGATGAATACAAAACGGCACTCGACGCCCTGGAAGAATTTCACTTGAACGCGGGTTACGTTCAGGAAGACCTGATGCTGCTGGATACGACGTCTAATGTGTAGGGGCCGATTGATCGCGCCCTGGCGTCAGGTGGCCGCCTGGGTAAATCGGCCCCTACACACAACTTCACGCACCTCCATCCCACTTTTTTGCCCGCAGGTGGTGAGGCCGTGCTATAATTTGACAGACAGTATTCTATAAGTTCAGGTATGGGCGGGATTACTGGAACAGGTTCAGGGATTTCCGCGCAAAAGCACGCTTGCACACTCGACCGCGAGTGTGCTGGCCGCCTGAGATGGAGAGTTTGCTATGAATGATACGGCCACGTTGAGCCGACTATTCAGCAGTATTGAAACCGACATGGAGCGAGTAGACGCTTTATTCGAGGAACGAGCGGCGTCCGGTCTGGACATCCTCAATTCAGCCTCGATGCACGCGCTCCGCTCGCCAGGGAAACGCCTGAGAACGGCACTGACCTTGCTCTCAGGCAAGATGAACGGCTATCGCCTCGAAAAGCTCCTTCCTTTGAGCGTCGCCTATGAGATGGTTCACCTGGCGACGCTTATTCATGACGATATCGTCGATAACGCGACCACGCGGCGCGGCAGCCCGACCGTCAATGCCGTGTGGGGCAATAACATCGCCATCTTGCTCGGCGATTACTACTTCGCCAAGACGGCAGGACTGATCGCTGATATTGAAGACACCCGCGTCGATCATCTCTTTTCAGATACGGTGGCTACGGTCTGCGAAGGGACGATCATGGAAATGATGACGGCGCGGCGCATCGATCTGACCATTGACCATTACTACGAAAAAATCAGCCGCAAAACGGCCTGCCTGCTGGCCGCGTGCTGTAAAGGCGGCGCGATTGTAAGCGGCGCGTCAGAGGTTGAGATCGAGCATCTTTACCAGTATGGTCTCAACCTGGGCGTTGCCTTCCAAATCATTGACGATGTGCTGGATTATACCGAGGATCAGTCAACGATAGGCAAACCTGCTGGGAACGATCTGCGCCAGGGCATGGTCACGCTGCCCTTGATTTACACGCTGCAAGAGGAGCCGCACAACGGCATCTACCAGCACGTGCAAGGTTTGCTCAACGGATCATCCGAGCGCGAAGATGATTACCGCGCGGTGATCGCCTGGGTTACGCAGGGAAGCGGCGTTGAGCGTTCGCTGGCCGACGCTTCCGCCTATGCTGAGAAAGCACGCGCGGCCCTCTCCTTTTTCCCGCCATCGCCAAATCGCGAGTTGTTGGCTGAGCTGCTCGATTTCGTAGTGCAGAGGAAACGCTAACAGTTGGCGAGGGATACCATGAGTACAAAAGTTTCTTTAGAGGAACGTTTCCAGGCTACCGGCGGCAAGCGGCCCTATGTGCAGCGCCTTTTTGGGCGTATCGCGCCGGTCTATGACCTGGCAAACCGCGTGATGAGCCTGGGTCTGGACAGGAAATGGCGCGCTTTTGCCGCGCGCTACCTGGCGTTAGGCACAGGCGAATTGGGCCTGGATCTGGGAACCGGCACGGCTGATCTGGCGATCTCGATCATTCGCCGCTCCGGTCCGGGGACGCGCATGATCGGCATGGATATCACGCCGGAGATGCTGGAACGCGGACGCCGCAAGATCACGCGGTTAGGTTTGCAAGAGAGCATTGAGCTGCGCACCGGCGACGCCGAACATATCGACCTGCCGGATAATAGCGTCGATGGCTGCTGCTCCGCCTTCATGGTACGCAACCTGACGAACATTCGCCAGGGTTTTCGCGAGATGCTGCGCGTCGTGCGACCCGGCGGGCGCGTCGTCTGCCTGGAGATCAGCCACCCGCCGGGGAAAATCTTCGGCGCGCTTTTCCACCTCTACTTCTATCAACTCGCGCCGCTCTTTGGCTCCATCATGGGCAAAGCGGCGGAAGAATACAATTATCTGCCCAACTCGCTCACGCATTTTCCTGATGCTCCCACGCTGTTGGCGATCATGCAAGAGGCAGGATGGCGTGAGGTGCATTTTTATCGCTTGAGCGGCGGCATGGTCGCCGTTCACGTCGGGACAAAGGCATAGGAGCATTCATGCCAGAAAAATCGTGCAGCGCGCTGCACGATTTTTCTGGCAATGGATCATACCTTGTAACGGTTGCGCATCAGGAAGTAGAACTGGATGGCAGCCACAATACCCAATACGATCATCGCCACGACCGCGTCAGAATACCCCAGGATGGGAATCCCACCTGCCTTCACATGCTGCTGGACGAGAGTACCGGAGACGAAGGGAATGTTCGGCTCAGTCTCGTTGTTGAAGGTTGCCATTGAGAAAAAGGCGAAGGAAGCCATGTAAACGAGCAAACAGGTGCCAACTACCAGCCACATCCCCAGGCAGCCCAGATTATTCTCGCCCACTACGGCGAACTCACGGCGTGCCACGATCGTCCAGATAGCCGCCAGTACCAGCATGCCACCGCTCAACAAGAATGTGACATAGATTTCAGTGAGATTGGTGTGGATGAGCAGCGTCGCCAGAGCAATCGCGGCAGTAAACACCACCGAACCAATAACCACCAGGTTCCGCTTCTTATTCCAGAAGTAGGCCGCCGCCAGCAGCAAAGTAAAGGTGCCGCTGGTAATCAGCGTATCGATAATGTAGCCGCCTTGTTGCGTGAAGAAGCAGCTTTGAGGAATAGACGATATTTTCGCGCACTCAATCAGGTAGTTACCCAGACCGATGAACGACCAGTTATGCATCCAAGCGATCAGCGGGTAGAGCGCCAGCCAGACCACAAAACAGATAGCTCCTACCTGAGCCAGGCCGAGCGCGCCGAAAGCATAGAGCGGGGCCATAGTGCGCTTTCTGACCGGGCGCATCAGGTAATGCAGGCGCAGCGCAAAAGCGCCGAGGGCCAGGAAAAGCGCCAGGCCGAGGACACAATCGAGAATGATATCAATGATCAACAGAGTCTGCGTCGGCGCCGCCGGATTGATAACGTAGGCGAGACCCTGATCGTTGACCAGGGTATACAGGACCAGGAAGACGATCAGGATCATTACCGAGGCGATGATCATACCGCGGATAGCGGGTGTCGTGCCGCGATCGCTGCGATCCAGGTTCGTCTGCTCGCGCCTGGCAAGCACACTGTAGAAAACCCAGGCGACACCGACAAAGAGCAACGCCAGCCCCACCATCACCAAGTCAATCGCGCCGGGTTCGAGCCAGAGAAAATTGCCGCCCAGCAAAGGAGCGATGTTTGTATTACTCGTCGGGAAGTACTGGTTAGTACCCATACCGGCCCAGACAGCCAGTGCGAGGCCTCCAATGGCGAAAATGACGCCCAGGAAGCTGAAGATAGCAGGCGGCACCACAGGCTTTGGATCGAAGAGCATGACAATGGCTTGAATCACCAGGAAGCCCCCGATGCCGGCCGCCGTCAGCGCCAGCAGACCCTGTTCAATAGCGGTTAGCCCGGTGGTTACCTGGAAGTAAATATATGATGGGAGTTGGCCGAGCAGAATCGCTGTCACGAAGAAGAAGCCCACGCCAAAAATTAAGGCGCGCGCCCATGACATGCGTTCTGAGACCTCCCGCTGCTGCGTTTGTTGCATGGATCGCAATCCCTTTCAATGAATCGTCACTATCCACTGTAACGACATGGCTAGCGATCAAAAAACACTGGTATCGCGACCGACAAGCGTCCGCGATACCCCGAATGAGTTATTGCACAACCGTCAACTCTGCCGTCATCACCGGGTGAATCTCGCAGTAGTAAACGACCGTATGATCTGGATTAAAAGTATAGGCCGCCGCCGTCACCGTATAGGTAAAGGTTTTCCCTGGAGCAATCGGGTTGCTGATGCCAGAGTCGAAAATCTGCGGCGCGGGCTTGGGCGAGCCAATATTGGAGCCTACAATGGCCGTAACCGTGTGCGGCGTGTTACTCTGGTTGACCCAGGTGATAACCGTGCCTACCTTCACCTTGATATTCGGATACTGAAAACAAGCTGGTGAGCAGATCGAACCAGCAGGCGGCAGGATAATATTGATGGTGATGGCTTTTTTGCTGGTCATATCCACCGGCGCGCCAAACTGCCCCGTATTCTCCTGCGCGACTGCTGTGGCGTAGGTCTGCGGATTAGCGGCCTGGATAAGGCCAGGTACTTGCTTAAAGCCGTCCTGCGCGGCCTGACCGCTAAAACCCTGCTTCGCAATATAAGCCGGATCGGACGAACGGATCAGCAGGAAAAGATGCTGGATATCCGTACTCGTCAACGGACCGCCATAATCCTGGCTCCAGGCTGGCATAATGGAGGTGGTGAGATTGGTCGTGTCGAAAATACCGCCGCTTATGATGCGCAGCAGATCTGCATCGGTCAACTTATTGACTGCCGGGTTGTTGTCAAGTTTGGGGCCAATGTGTCCCTGGCCTCTGGTGCCGTGGCACTGGTAGCAATATTGCGCGTAAAGCGCCGCGCCGCGCTGGACGTCGGAGACCTGTTGCTGCGCCGCATACGATGTTTCGGTGTTGCTCTCGATAATCCAGAAAATCGGAATCATAAGAGAGACAACGGACAGCATGATCAGCGCGCCATAGCCCGTCTTCTCAACCGCGTTAGTGCGCGAGTAGAAGATATAGAGTAGCGCGGCTACGACCACCACCAGCACAATAATACCTATAACTGCTTGTCCGGGATCGATCATAAAACCACAACCTTCAACTTGAGCATCCCAATGAGACGCTCCCTACATACGATATCTTACAAAGAGAGACAGCAAGCAATGCTTGCTGGCCCTCTGTCTATTCGTTACCCCGCGCTGCATGGGACGCCTGGCGGGGCAATCAAGCGCGTGGTACTGTCAGGGTGCGGCACCTTGTTGTTGAGCGAACCGGTGTCAACCATAACATCTGTGCCATTAAAAGAGAAAGCGAAGCGATCCAGGCTTCTGGGAGCCGGGCCATCAAGGTATTCGCCATCAATATTGTAATGCGAACCGTGACACGGACACTTGAAGCTATCGCAATCGTCGCGGAACGGCACGGTACAGCCCAGGTGAACACAGCGCTGGTAAAGCATGATCCAGTACGAGCCATCGCTATCTTTGATGACGGTCTCTGAGACGAACTGGTCCGTCAGGTTCGAGCTACTCAGCAAGAACTTTGTACCCTTTGCCATATGGCTGACATAGGTTTTCGCGTTCTGTACATAGAAGACGCCAGCCTGCCCTACCTTGAAATCCGTCGGCAAAGCCGCGGGAAACGTTGACTTCGCCCCAATATTCAGCACCGAGCCGAACTGACCGGCCAGGTTCGGGTACAACATATCCAGCGCGCCCGCGACAGCCGCCGTCGCTGACAGACCCCACACGGCCAGCATCGAACGGCGCATGAAACGCCGCCGCGACAGGCGCTGCTTCGCGATCTCCGCCGCTTCGGAGCCGCCGCCATGCAAAACCTCGTATTGTTGAGGCGTTATTTGCGGCCGATTTATATCATCACTACTCATTGTCCTCGTTGCCTTTCTACATGCGTATTTAGTATTAAAACACACATAATATCTTAGCATCCCTGCCGGGAGTTCTTCTCTCCCCGACGAGCTATCCCAGCGCCAGGTTAGAGGTCAAAGTAGATACCTTGCCAGGGCCAGACCCATGTCCAACCGGGGCCGCGGAAAAAGCTGCCCGCTAGCGTGACCACCGCCCAGAACACGACAAACATGGTAAAGACGATTATCGCTACCTTGCGGTCGGCATAGGCACGGCTGGGATTGCGATCAATGTATGGTACAACCGCGAGAGCCGTCAGCGTCAATCCAGGGATCAGCACACCAGCCGTGGTAGGCGCGAAGTAGTGCAGTAGTTCTTGCAAGCCCAGGAAGTACCACGGCGCTTTCGCCGAGGCCGGCGTGAGGTTCGGGTTGGCCGGATCGCGCAGGGGAGCGTTAATAACCAGCGCCATGATCGTCACCATCACCGTGACCATCGTAGCGGCGAAAAACTCGCGCACGAGCAAGTGCGGCCAGACAAAGACGGAGTCCTCGAGCTGCCGCTCGACGCGCGTGATCGCCTCCTGGCGTACTACTGCCAGCGTGCGATAACGCCGCTGTGTGGCGCTGGATTGCGTCTGGACTTTCGGATCTTCTTGTTCAATCGACATAGCCAGTATCCTCTCTCAGGGCGTTCGAGCATAATAGACAGAGACTACAGAGACCGGCTAGCGAGTCGCGCCAACGGAGGCGCGCTCTCGCTCTGCACGAGCTTCCAGTTCACGTCGCGATGGAGGCGGAGGACCCGCGGCGCCACCGTCCTTACGAATACGCCAGAAGTGAACGGCCATCAACAATGCTCCAGCTAAGGGGAGCAAAATAACATGCGCGACATAGAAACGTATCAACGTCGGCTGACCAACGCCGCCTCCGCCCACCAGGATCTGATAGACGGTATTGCCAAGAATGGGTGTGTAGGGCGCGAGGTTCGTGCCAACGGTGATAGCCCAGAGGGCGATCTGATCCCAGGGCAACAGATAGCCGGTGAAACTCAAAAATAGTGTTACAAAGAACAACCCGACACCAACCACCCAGTTGAACTCTCTGGGCGGCTTGTACGCGCCATGATAAAAGACGCGAATCATGTGCAGCGTCACCGAAACGACCATTAAGTGAGCGGCCCAACGATGCATGTTACGCACGAGATTACCGAATGAGACGGCGCTGCTCAACTGCTGAATGTTCTGATATGCTGTGTTTGTATCAGGAATGTAATAGAACATGAGGAAGACGCCTGTGAGCGTTAGCAGCAAGAACAGGAAGAAAGAAATGCCGCCCATACACCAGGTATAGGTGATCTTCATTGCCTGGCGACTAACTTTCACGGGATGCAAATGCAGAAAGACATTCCCCATCATCACCAGAGACTGGTTCAGCGGGGTGTCGGGGTAGCCATGACGAAATATAGAGCGCCAGACCTGGCTCTCGACAAGCTTCTGCGTCAAAGTATCGAGCATGGTTTTGTTCGTGGACGAACTCACATTGCCTCCTTAAAAGATCATACCCTGACCGGGTTAAAATAGAGCCTGACAACAATGCTTATGCTGTTTGGCAGATTATACCATACTCCCGCGCCGACTGGTATCCCCCATTTCGGTGAACACAACAGCGCATTGATGCTCCACTACTATCATTGTAGCGCACATCTGCCACAGGGTTCTTATTCTTTAGCATAAGCCAGACATCCAGCGCGAACATCAGGCGCATACCTGATTTTTTCTGCTGTCTTTACCTGATTTCGCGCT
>DATLSW010000009.1:0-3625 GCA_035533955.1 Ktedonobacteraceae bacterium
CCCTCCATTTAGAGCGTTGCGCCCAGCGCCCTGCGCAGCGAGTCTTCTCCTTCGCGATTGACAACGGCGTAGACTTCGTCCTCCGCCAGAATCCTGGTATCGGCGGACGGAAAGATGAAATCCTTATCGCGGATGATCAAAGCAACGTTGCTGCTGCGCGGCAGGTTGATGGAATTGAGCGATTTACCAACAATGGGAGATGCTGCCGGGACGTGCATCTCAATAATTTCCAGGCCGGCGCGGCGCAGCGTCATGAGTGGGACAAAGGTGTAGCCAGGCAGTTCGACCTCAATCAGCGAAAGGATCGCTTTGGTCGGACTCACCGTGATATCGATGCCCAATTTCTGAAACAGCAACTCGTTCTTAGGGTTGTTCAGGCGCGCAATGGTGCGCCCGACTTTGAAGCGCCGTTTCGCCATCTGGCAGATCACCAGGTTATCTTCGTCCTCCCCGGTGACGGCAATCACGACATCTGCCCTGCTGGCCCCGACCTCTTCCATGGTCCTGGCCTCGCAGGCGTCGCCACGCACAACCGCCTGGCCGAGCGAGTCGCTCAAGGTTTGAAAGCGTATTGGGGATTTTTCCAGTAGTAGCGCCTCGTGTCCCTGGTCCAAAAGACTGCGCGTCAGGTAGTAGCCAACATCGCCGCCGCCGCCGATAATGATGTACATATAGATCGCCTCTCTCTTGTTGCTTCGCCTGCTTTTACTTGTTCCCTTTATTCAACGACTCGGAGATCATCTGCGCGCCCACCACCGTTGGGCAGATCGTCTCCAGGCCCAACTCGTTATAGGTACTCTGTCGCATCGGATCATAAATGCGGCAGACGACTTTCTTCACGCCAAAAATTTCTTTGGCGATCTGGCTTGCCATGATATTCCGATTATCGCCATTGGTGACGGCGGCAAACGCATCCGCTTCCCTGATGCCTGCCTTAATAAGAACATCTTCATCGACGCCGTTGCCGAGAATGGTCTCTCCGTTGAATGAACTATCCAGGCGTCGGAAGGAATCGTTGCTCGCGTCGATGACCGAGACTTGATGCCCTTCGCGATCCATAGTGGAAGCCAGCGTAGCTCCCACGCGTCCACAACCGAGAATAATAACTTTCACTGCTTGCCTCCTGAGAATGGGCGATAGGACTTATCTATGCATTTACTTTGTTGATTTTCCTGCCAGTTAGCTGAACCGCATGGCCCAATCCATGATATTATAGCACCGCGAGGCTAGCGTTTGTATGATAAAATCTGGTTTATGACAAACACATATAGGCTGCTGCCTGTGGCCGCCGATCAACAGCCACAATGGGATCGCTTCGTCAACGATCACCCACGCGGCCATTTTTTGCAATCATGGGGCTGGGGCGATCTCAAGGCAGGCTCTGGCTGGCATCCACTGCGCCTGGCGTTATGGGACGAATCACATGGGCAAATGGCCGCCGCTGCCCAGGTTCTTTGCCGCGGCGCCGCCAAGATAGCAGGGCGACCGCAAGGGTACGCCCCTACCCTCCGCGTGCCGCTGTGGTTGGGCAACCTGGCCTACATTCCCAAAGGCCCGGTGATAGATTGGTCGCAGCCAGACATGTGCGGCGCGTTTTTCACGCAACTCAACACCTTTTTGCGCAGGCGCGGCACGGTGGCTCTGCGCCTGGAACCATCGTTAGAAGTCGCGGTGGCCGTCGATGATCGTTTACAGCAGAGCATGGCTGCCCTGCCCTGCTATCCCACCGCCGCTGTGCAGCCCATTCGTACCATCATTCTTGACCTGGCTCCCGACCCGGCAACGTTGTTAGCTCAGATGAAAGAGAAGTGGCGCTACAATGTGCGCCTCGCCGAACGCAAAGGCGTGACCATTCGCGCGGCGCAGAGCGCGGACGACGTGCGCGCCTGGTACGCGCTGCTGCAAACGACGGGCCAGCGCGACCAGTTCGGCATCCACACGCTCGACTACTACCTGCGCTGCTGGCAGATCTTCGCGCCGCGCCAGCAGCTTTGCCTGTTCCTGGCAGAACATGATGGACAACTGCTCGGCGGCATCTTCGTCGCGCTCTTCGCCCGCCAGGCCATCTACCTCTATGGCGCGTCAAGCAGCGAGCAGCGCCAGCTTATGCCCAACTACCTGCTGCAATGGCGCGCCATCTGCTGGGCCAGAGAGCAGGGCGCGAATAGCTACGACTTCTGGGGCATACCCGCCAGCGACGACGAGAACGAGCCGATGGCGGGCGTCTATCGCTTCAAAAGCGGCTGGGGCGGGCGCGTCACACGTTTCGTCGGCAACTACGAACACGTCTATCGTCCCCTGGCAATGCGCTTCGCCCGACCGCATCTTCCGTAGAGGCCGATTTATCGCGCCCAGGCGGATCACGCCCCCACAAAGGGGGCCGCTACATGTAGACTTTTTGCATCGAACTACGCCTATTCAATTCATCGATCCATGTGCCGATTGCTATAATTGCGAATGTCAATCATCATGTTCCGGCCATCGACCGGTGAACTTTGAAATGGAGTACAACGATGCGACGTCTATCGCCGGTCGCGCTATCCGTGATAGCGCTGGCCGTCGTCATGACCTTTGCCTATTTACAGGGACGGTGGTATCTCTCATCTCAGGCCGCAACGCCGCCCATCACAACTCACATCGGCGCGAACAGCGCGCATGTGCAAACAGCGCGGCAGTTGCAGGCGACGCCGACCTACATCTATTCCACGCTAAAAACCGCAGTCGGCTTTGTGCTGGCGCGCGCGCCGCGAGGCAGTAGCGGCCAGCCGCTCGGCGCACCGCAAACAGTGGCGAGCTTCGGCAACAACTTTGGCCTTGCAGAGAGCGACAGCGTGCTTTCGATGCAACTTTCGCCCGATGGCCGCTATCTGGCAATCAACGCCGCCCAGGATCATGGCGAGCAGGTATGGATATTTGATACGCAACAGCGCAAGATCAGCGTATTGCCCGCCAATGTTTCCGGCAACTTTCTGAACTGGATGCCCGGCGGCAACGGCTATACCTTCCTCTATCGCCCCATGTTCCCGCTGGGGCCGGACGCGCCGCTCACCAACGGCTCCTGGAATCCGGGTCTGTGGGAAGTCGATGCCGCCACCGGCGCTTTCAAAAACATCGACATCCAGATGCCCTCGGCCTTTCTCGTCGATGCCGCCGCTTCGCCCGATGGCTCGCGCATCGTCTATTCGACCTCGACCGGCCTGGGTCTGGGCAGCACGATCTGGATGATGCGCAGCGACGGCAGCCAACTCACGCGCCTGTTCAGCGTCACCGGCCAGGCGCAGGCCATCGCGGCCATGTTCGCGTGGTCGCCCAATGGCGCGTCCATCGCTTACGAGCTGCTCGCCGATAGCCCGACGCCGTTTCTCCCGGCTGGCCTGTGGGTCATGAACAGCAACGGCGGCCAACCCCGCTACATGGCCGCTGCCGACGGCGGCCACGGCTACCGGCTGGCCTGGTCGCCTGACGGCAGCAAAATCGCCTTCGTGGTACGCACGAACACGAGCGACCGCCAGGCCGACGCGCTGGCGCAATCGCTGCAATGCGCCGTCGGCGTCGTTGACGTCGCCTCGGCTCGCTCCTGGCTCGTCGCCTCTCCCGCGCAAACGGGGATGCAGCTCAACTACGC
>DATLSW010000010.1:0-4615 GCA_035533955.1 Ktedonobacteraceae bacterium
CGCCCCATCCCCACACCCGCATCCACTCCCGCCCCTACGGATGGCGTACTCCCTACCACGTCCAGGTCACGCCAGAAACATTCCCCTCGATATAGACCGGGTCGATTGAGAGATTGAGGATGATGCGTCCTCCTGATGGGACGAGGGTGCGCGTCCTGCCGGTCATGCTGACAGCCGTGACGGGGCTGTTGGTTGAGAGCGCCACGTTCTGCCCGAAAGGCGTTGACCAGAGGATACGCAGGTTGTTGCTGTAGCGCATGTCGTAAATGCCCGGCGCGACTGTTTCGCTGCCCAGGAACGAGCGCGCGGCCAGTTCGCGGGTAAGGACGGCGTAGGCGACGTAGGCAGGTTTGGGCGTGTAGTAACTCGCCGCGTCAGGCAGTCGGAGCAGGCCAAAGTTTTGTTCTAGCTGAGAAGTGGCGTTTCCGTCATTCAAAAAATCATACCAGAAGATCTTTTGCACTCCTGCCGCGAGGCTGAGAACCATGCCGCGCACCAGGTAGTCCGCTTGCCTGCTCTCGCTCATATCCATGTAAGAGGAAGGCCAGCCAATCTCCGTAATCCAGATAGGTTTCGCCTGTCCGTGATTGTAGCGTTTGATCAGCGCTTGCAGGCTCTGCATCTGTCCCTCAAGCCCCTGCACTTCGGGAGAAAAAAAGTAGAACGGGGCGTATGGATGAACGGAGACCGCGTCCATGTAGGACAACCCTCCGCTCTCGAAGAGTTCATTGAACCAGGGCAGGTCAGCGTAAAGCGCGGCGCCGCCCACCACGGTCACATCGGGGCGCACGGACTTGATGGCCTGGTAGGTGTAACGGAGCAATTGGGCGTAACAGGCTGGTTGGCGGGCGCATGGCCCCGTCGAAAACGTGCCGTTGTACTCGTTATAGACCTCGACCGCTTTCAGTTGCGGACCGTAGTGTAGCACGAGCGCTTTAGCATAATTAGCGAAGGCGCTGAATCCCGCGCTGTTGTAGGGGGTCTGATTGTTATCGTAGAAACGGTTGTTGTAGTCCAGAGCGAGCAGCGGAGCGAGCGTGTTCTGTTGCAATACCTGCATATACGGGTCAAAATTGTTGAAGGTGTAGCTGCCCTGCGATCGTTCAATCATGGCCCATGTGGCATCATCCCTGATTGTCCCGGCTCCCATGGTGGCGATAGACTGAGCGAGACCGGGATTATAGCCATTGGTGAAATGCGCGCCGACGCCGAAAGGCGAATTTGCCGCTGGCGTGAAGGGAGCGACAACTGCGAACGGGATGGCCTGCTTGACCGGAGACCCAGAAATTTGCTCCGTAGCCTGGAGGACATAATAGTCGTCCGGCAGTCGCGGCAGCGTCAGGCTTGTCTGCTGCCCTGTTACCGCCGCCTGCCCTTGCGTGACTGTCGCGCCGGAAAAATCGGTTACGCTATAAGCGATGTTCCCACTTGCTCCGCCAGTGGGGAGGGCGAAGGTAGGAGCAGCAGTATCGAGAAAAATGGTACTGCGTACTGCTGGATATGCTGCCTTAGCGGCCAGGATGTTCTGAGACACTTCATAGCAGAGTGGGATAAGCAGCAAAAGGAGCGACACCGTTACGAGGTATCGCAAAGAACGCTTTGTCCTCACGAATGTTTTCCTCTCATTAAAATACGTTTTTGTGAAGATAGAGATATTTTGGTGAACGGGTTCCGTGGGGCAATTTGGGGCGCAATAGGACAATAGGGGGATGTGTATGAAATGTAATTAGCCCCCATGTAGACCCCTGGCAGGCCACAAAAAGGCCGTATTCTGCGCGATCTTATGGTATACTGAGCATAGCGTCTATCCGTGGGATATGGCGTCAAGAGGCCGCGTTGACTCCCAACTCTTGCAGTTGCAATGCGCGCACCAAGCAACAGCTCTACCGTTTTTGAAGGGTAGCAGGGTCATCAGTATCCTGTTACAAGAGCGAAAAGGAGTTTCCTTTATGGCTCGTGTCCAATTTGAACACGTTTACAAGAACTTCAACAAGGTTGAAGTCGTCCACGATATCAATATGGATATCGCGGACAAAGAGTTTCTGGTGCTGGTCGGCCCGTCAGGCTGCGGCAAAAGCACCTGCCTGCGCATGATCGCGGGGCTTGAAGACCTCAGTTCGGGCAATATTTACATCGGTGACAGAATCGTCAATAACCTGGATCCGAAAGATCGCGATATCGCGATGGTCTTCCAGAACTACGCGCTCTATCCTCACATGTCGGTCTACGACAACATGGCCTTTGGCCTCAAACTCCGCCACGTTCCCGCGCAAGAGATCAAGAAGCGCGTGGCGGAAGCGGCGGACATTCTCGGCCTGGAAAACTACCTCAAGCGCAAGCCCAAAGAACTGTCTGGCGGGCAGCGCCAGCGTGTCGCGCTGGGCCGCGCGCTGGTGCGTTCGGCGCAGGTCTTCCTGTTGGACGAGCCGCTCTCCAACCTGGATGCGAAGCTGCGCGTGCAGACGCGCGCCGAAATCTCCAAGATTCACCAGCGCGTGCAAACGACGTTCATCTATGTGACGCACGACCAGACCGAGGCTATGACGATGGGAACGCGCATCGCCGTCCTCAACGCTGGCTTCATCCAGCAGCTCGGCGCGCCGCAGGAACTGTATGATCATCCCGCGAACCTGTTTGTGGCAGGCTTTATCGGCTCTCCCGCCATGAACTTCTTCGACAATGTCCGGGTAGTTACCAACGATGGCTTAACCACCATCCAGTTGGGCGATGCCGGCCAGGTAGAGGTGCCGCCGGACCTGGCGCAGAGAGCGCGTGATGCCTCGGAAAAGAAACTCATCCTGGGCGTGCGTCCAGAACATTTCTCGGACACCTCGCTGGAGCCTTCTGAGACGCACTCAACCTTGACCGCGCCTATCGAAGTAGTAGAACACCTGGGCAGCGAATTGCTGGTCTATATGACGGTGAGCGGGAAACAGGTGGTGGCTCGCGTTGATCCACGTTCTACCGCGCATGTCGGTCAAAACATCACGCTGAATATCGATACCGGGCGCATTCACCTCTTTGACACCGAGACGAGCCTGACGATCTTATAGCGTTTCTCCGCGACATATACCAGCAACACGGGGCCGGTTCGTGCGAACTGGCCCCGTGTTGGTCGTTGCTCCGGCTCAGATATATTCAGGAAGTATAGGCTTGCTGCGCGGTTGACTCGATTTGATCCAGGATGCTGTCCAGCATGCTCTGGTCTTCAATAAAGGTCAGCATACCTTGCCAGAAGGCATTCTCGACAGCCGGTGGCATCAGGTCATCCGCGCCAAAGGCGAAGATGGACGCGGATGCCAGCATTTTGGCCGAGTTTGCCGCGACCGGGTTGGGATAGGCGCTCAGGTTGACGTTTTTATTCGTCGCGGTGAAGCCGCCGCGCCTGACCCAGATCGTCTGGGCCTCTGGCGTTGCCAGGTACTGCACGAGTTTTTGTACGGCAGTGGTGTTCTTCAGCGCCACGATCACGTCCGCGCCCGCGGTAACTGCATTCTGATAGCGAGCGTTGATCGTAGGGAAAGGAAAGAAATTGAAATCGGTTCCTGGGCGCGCGTGGGGAAACTGGCCGGTGATGAAGCCTTCGGTGAAATCGCCCAGGTAGTACATGTACGCGTCGGGGGGCGTGTTGAAGGGCAGGTAGCTCGCGTCCTGAAACCCTGTGGCAAGGATCGCTAGCGGCGCTCCCTTGATGTAGTGCTTGCCTCCTACGATCTGACCAAACGCCTGGAACGCGCTTTTGATGCTCGCATCCGTCCAGGGAATCTGGTGGTTATACCACTTGCTGTACATGTCCGGGCCTGATTGGTTCAGATAAATCTCGGCCAACCAGTCGGCGGCCGGCCAGCCGCTGGTAGAGCCGCTGCTAGCGCCCATAGACCAGGGGTATTTGCCGGTGTTCGCAAGCGTGGTCGAGAGCGCGAGCAGGTCTTGCCAGGTGGCGGGAACCTGAGCGCCGATCGCGTGGAACCGTTTCGGGCTATACCAGATCGTCCCCTTATTCGCGGCCTTGTAAAACAGGGCATACATCGATCCCTTGTACGTACCCAGGTTGATCCAGCCGCTCGCATAACTGGCGGTAATGGTACTCATGTCCAGCATAGAGTTCAGCGGGACGAGTTGATGCTGGCTGGCAAGCTGTTGCATTTTAGCGGGGTTAGGAAGAACGGCAATGCCAGGAGGATTATTGCTGCGAATACGCGAGGTCAAAACGGCATCCAGATCACGGGTCGTCTCAATGGAGACTTTAATGTTGTTTTGACTTTCAAAGGGCGTCACCACGGCCTGGAAAGATGCCTGCTCCTCACCTGTCCACACGTTGAGGACATCCACCGTGTTCGTGACGGTGGGGGCGCTGTTACTCCCGGCGCTTTCTCCTGTGCAGGCCGCGAGCAATGCAGCGGCCGCGCTGCCAGAAAGCCCGACGGCCATGGCGCGCTGCACGAACTCGCGGCGTGTGAGCGTGTGGCGTTGAGAGAAGTCTTCTACTAACTCATCCAATGACTTTTGCTGCTGGCGATCAAAAACAGGCATAGCAACCTCCCTGGTGTAGCTGGCGATATTACCAGACCCATTATACCAAAATTTAGTATCAATCCGGAAACACACAAAAAAG
>DATLSW010000011.1:0-6236 GCA_035533955.1 Ktedonobacteraceae bacterium
GAGCTATTATATCAGAGTATGTCGAGAGGTGGAGAGACAACAAAAAAGAGCCTCGCCGGGTCTTTTCCGATAGCTTATAACGTGCTATACTGAGGTCGTTGAACTCAGAAAGGGAGCGCGTCTATGGATAAAGTAATAGCTTTTGGTTGGTACGGTGGGAAATTTAGTCATCTTGATTGGCTTTTACCATTGCTTCCCAAAACGACACACTTTTGTGAACCCTTTGGAGGTTCAGCGGCGGTGTTATTGAACAGGGAGCCTTCACCGATAGAGACCTATAATGATCTTGATAGTGAAATTGTCAATTTCTTTCGGGTATTACGAGAACAGAAAGAAGCCTTGATCGAAGCGATAGGTTTGACGCCGTTTTCCCGCGAAGAATTTGAGCTTGCGATTACGCCCCTGCCTCAAGATATTTCAGACCTGGAGAGAGCCAGGCGTTTCTTTATTCGCGCAAGGCAAGTAAGGACGGGTCTGGCGCAAACGGCGAGCGCGGGGCGGTGGGCAAATTGTGTGTTAACCAGCCGCGCGGGCATGGCTGGCGCTGTTTCAAGATGGTTGGGCAGTGTTGAAGGTCTTTCTGAGATTGTGCAAAGGTTGCTCCGTGTTCAGATAGAAAATGCCCCTGCAATTGACGTGATCAATCGTTATGATAGCGAAGAAACGCTCTTCTATTGCGATCCGCCCTATCCGCATAGCTCGCGCGGCGACAGCCGAGCCTATGGATACGAAATGACCGATGAAGAACATCGGGAGCTGGCCTGTGTGCTGCATAATGTGAAAGGCAAAGTCGCGCTATCCAGCTATCATTGCGATATTATGGATGAGCTGTATAGCGGCTGGCGACGTATTGAGGCAGAACCAAAGAATTGTCATTCGATTAAAAAACTTCGGACAGAGGTGCTTTGGGTCAATTATGAACTTGAAAGGGAAGTGCAGTGGCAGCACCAGCAGATATCCTTGAATCAGCTTTTGGACGAGTCTCTAGCGATGTAACCCAGCCAGTTATTGCCGACTTTGATATTGTTACTCGTATTGAAGCCATTTGCCGATCAATAAGCAACCGCGCTTGCGTTCGCGTCTTGCTAGCATGTTCTCTTGCAAAGATTCACCATCCAGCGGTAGACATTCGCAAGCCTTATACAGAAATCGGAGATGCTGACTCCTATTCAGGGCGCACCTATGACGAGAAGTATTTAGGGCCGTTCATTATTGAGCATAACCTACCGTGTAATGTCACAACTGCTTTCCTCACACCGGCTTTCCGGAATAGAAATAATACATTAACGCCCAACATAAACCTGGTAGGGCGTCCTACTGAACTCTATCAAATGTTGCTACAATTGCTTGCTGATATCTATACGAATACGGTATCTGCTAATGATGTTCTCGCGGAAGCGATCAGATGGCTTTTGATCATGAGAGATGAGCGGCTTTTGAGGATGAAAACATTTCTTGAAAGCTTACAGGCAACTACTGGCACAATTCCTTTGTCTTCAGAAGCTATTGTCACTCTGCTTGAGCAGCACCTGAAATCTCCCAATTCGAGTCGCTTGCCCGTCCTCGCTATAGCTGCCGCATATGATTCCGCCTTGGCATTTCTAGGAGAACGGACATTACCACTTACCTCTCATAATGCTGCTGATGAACAAACTGGATCGTTAGGGGATGTGCAAATAACACTTAGCGACGATGATAATGTTGTCACTGCCTACGAGATGAAAACAAGGCGAGTCACGCGGAACGATATAGATTACGCCCTTCAAAAAATTGATCATAGAATTGACAACTACATTTTTATCACGACAGAAGAGATTAGCCAGCAGGTAAAGGATTATGCAGCCAGTATTTATGAGCGAACAGGCGGTATCGAGTGTGTTATTTTGGACTGTATGGCTTTCATCAGGCACTTTCTACATCTGTTTCATCGCATTCGTATGGAGTTTCTGGAGTCGTATCAGAGACTTCTTCTCGCTGAGCCGGAAAGTGCAGTGCGTCAACCACTAAAAGAGGCTTTTCTTGCGCTGCGTTTAGCTGCTGAGAGCGCCTATGCCTCCGATGAATAACCAGCTTGCCGCCCGCGTGGCTGCCCTTGCTCGTCTGCTGCGAGACGCCATCATGCAGGCGTGGCCGGGCGACGATGGCGCGGCGGATTTGCGTCGCTTGCTCCCTGAGATGACGCCTGAGCGGTGCGCCGATATGATCGCGCAAATGGCTTGCTGCACTTTCTTCGCCGCGTACAGTCATCGCATTGCTGATGTCCCGTTCACACGAACTGATCTTGCCAGCCATGTTCCTGTAAACCAGCCATTCTTGCGCGCGATGTGCAGCTATCTGGCAAATCCCGATCTCGACGAGCGCGTTGCTTGCGTCGTTGATCGACTGATCGAGACGTTGAACGGCGTCGATTTCGACGTGATCAACGATCACACTACTTCGCGAGACGCGCTGAGCTATTTCTACGAAACCTTTCTCGCGGTCTACGATGCTGCGCTGCGCGGGCGGCGCGGCGTTTATTATACGCCGGAGCAGATCGTCTCCTACATCGTGCGCGGCGTCGATCATCTGCTGAGAACTGATTTTGCTATGCCGGATGGGTTGGCTGACGCGGCCTCTCACATACTCGATCCTGCCGTCGGGACGGGCGCGTTCCTGAGCGGTCTCATCGCTCATATCCATCATAGTTTCAAGGGCGCTGCCGGGCAGTGGCAGGATTACGTCGCGCAAAACCTCTTGCCGCGTCTTTCCGGCTATGAGTTGCTGGCGACGCCCTACGCCATCACGCACCTGCAACTGACTCTGCAATTGGCGGAGACCGGCTATGATTTTCGCGCTGGCGACAGTTTGCATCTCTCCCTGGCGAACGCGCTGGAGCATGAATCAGGCGCGGATGCCGCGCCATCGCCGCTTGTAGTGATCGTGGGCAACCCGCCGTATGCCGGACATTCCGCCAACGACGGCGCGTGGATCGCCGCTTTGCTGCATGGTTGTGATCAGCGGACAGGTCAGCGCGCGGCCAGCTACTTCGAGGTCGATGGCGTGCCGATCAGCGAACGCAACGTGAAATGGCTCAATGATGATTATGTCAAATTCATGCGCTATGCTCAGTGGCGTATTGAGCGCGCGGGCGCTGGTATCCTGGCCTTCGTCACCAATCATGGCTACCTGGAGAATCCCACCTTTCGTGGAATGCGCCGCGCGCTCATGCAAAGCTTCGACGCCATCTACGCGCTTGACTTGCATGGCAACAGCAAAAAAAACGCGCGCGCGCCTGGCAATACAAGAGATGAGAACGTTTTCGACATCCGCCAGGGCATCGCCATCAGCATCTTTGTCAGGCATATGTCGCCTGGCGCTGACCAGACGCGCGAGGCTAAGGTGTATCATGCCGACCTGTGGGGGCTGCGCGCGGACAAATATCGCTGGCTGGCAATGCATGATTGCGCCACGACACCATGGGCTATTGTTGAGCCAGCGCCGCCCTTCTATCTCTTTGTGCCGCAGGATGCTGAGCGGCGCGCCGAGTACGAGCGCGGCTGGCCCATCACCGCGATCATGCCCGTCAACTCGCTCGGCGTGCTGACCAAACGTGACGCGCTCGCGGTTGGCTTCAGCGCACAAGAGCTACTCCAGAAGATCGCTATATTTGCCGATCCAGGCCGATCAGATGGCGAATGCGCCGCGCAGTTCGGCGTACCACTGCGCGACAAAGATACCTGGGATATTACCAGGGCGCGCGCGGCCGTGCGCGACCATATAAGCGCGGCAGCCGTCTGGCCCATCGCCTATCGCCCACTGGACACGCGCTCTGTCTATTACGATGAATCGTTGATAGCGCGGCGCAATACGCGCGTCATGCAGCACCTGGAGCAGCCGAACCGCGCTCTTGTGCTGGGTCGCCAGGGCGCGGCCACCGGTGTGGATACGTGGGATGTACTGTTTACTGTAGCGACACTGGCCGATCAAAACATCTTCCGGCGCGGCGGCGGCACGGTTTTCCCTTTGTATCTCTATAACGCATCACTGCGCTCGTCCAATCTCTCGTCGGCGTTCATCGACGCATTGAGCGCGACGCTCGAGATGCGCTTTATTCCCGATGGTAAGGGCGACTTGCACACAGCGTTTGGTCCCGAAGACATCTTTGATTACCTGTACGCTGTTTTGCACGCGCCGACGTATCGCGCGCGCTACGCTGACTTCCTCAAGAGCGACTTTCCGCGCGTGCCGCTGCCCGAAAACCCAGCGATGTTTCGCGCGCTTTGTCCATTGGGCGCGCGGCTCGTTACTTTGCACCTCATGGAGCAGCCCGGCGGCGCGTTGCCCGCGTATCCCATCGCCGGCGACAATAGCGTTGATCGCGTCGCCTATCAACACGGGCGTGTCTACATCAACGCCGCGCAATATTTTGACGATGTGCCGCCGGACGTGTGGGCCTATCACATCGGCGGCTATCAAATCTGTCACAAATGGCTCAAAGACCGCAAGGAGCGGACGCTGTCCTCTGCTGATATCGAGCATTACCGGCGCATTGTAGCTATATTAGCGGAAACGATCACCGTAATCGAACAGATCGATGAGATGCAGGTGCTTTACAGGTAAACCGTACACCCGCGCTGTGCCAGTCGTTGCAGCCATTCAGAGGGAGCAAGTATCTTGTTCCAGCGCAGATCTAGTTTTGCCAGATTTGGGAGGTCGCCGATAGACACGGGGAGAGAGAGCAGCCGATTCCCGCGCACATCGAGAAACACGAGGCGCGTCAGTTTGCCGAGCGCGTGCGGCAGCGCCATCAACCGGTTATTTCTCAGGTCGAGATGCGTCAGGCGGCTCAAATCGGCCAACGACGCGGGCAGAGACGCCAGTTGATTGTTCATCAAATGCAATTCTTGCAGGCTGGTCAGTTTGCCAATTGCTTCCGGCAGAGTCGTCAACATATTATGGTACGCTCTCAGCTCTTTGAGGCTGACAAGGTTGCCAATCGTCTCCGGGAGGGCTGTCAGGCGATTGTCGCTAAGGTTGAGATATCCCAGGTTTTGTAGATTCTGCAAGGATTCAGGGAGAGCGGTCAGGCAATTGTTGTTGAGGTAGAGAAAAAACGTGAGGTTTCTCAGGTTGCCCAGCGACTCCGGCAGGGTCGTCAGCGCGTTATGGCCCACATCCAGCGTATGGAGATGGGTGAGATCGCCGATATGCTCGGAGAGGGCGGACAACTGGTTTTCCGCTATATTCAACACGCGCAGGTTGGTGAGCTGCCAGAATGATTCAGGAAGAGCTACGAACTGATTATGGCCCAGGCTGATGGATTCCAGGCGTGCCAACTGGCCGAGACTCGCGGGGATGGTCGTTAGCCTGTTGTCATAGACATGCAAAACTTTGAGCTTCGCGAGCCGAGCAATGCTCTCAGGAAGCGCGGCCAACTGGTTCTTATCGGCATGGAGTTCTTCCAGGTGAAATAAGTTTCCCAGCGCCGCGGGGAGACTGGTAAGCTGATTATCATCTGCATACAATCTTCTCAGGCGAACCAGCTTTCCCAACACTGCGGGAAGAGCCGTCAACTGATTACCGGTCACGTCTAAATATCGCAGGCTGGTCAACTGGCCGATTGTCTCTGGGAGAGCCGTCAGCGCGCAGTAGCGAAGCGACAACGCGACAACCGCGTTATGTTCGGCAGAAAAACCTGTACCCTCAATCCTGTCCTCGGACACAACAGGGAGAGGCTCCCCATCTGGGAGATATCCCTGCGCTTGTAATAATCCCTCGATTGCTTTGAGCGCGCTCACCTCGGTTAACGGGAGAGCAACGCCGTTATAGCTGGTTCGGGTGTTGCCTGACACCATACGCCATTTTCCCTTCGTGGATACTGTCCATATCGTATCATACCAGATACGATGGACTTCTATAGCTGCGCGATTCATTGCGCCAGTCAGCCACGTTGAAAAGTCTCGCCTACGGCGCTTCACATATGAGTCATCCCTAATTTTGCAGGAAGAGCCAGAGCCGGAAAAGAGGGACTAGGCAAAACGGACCTCTTCGTTTAGACTATGGAGTATCAAACCATCCATCATCTAAACGAGGAGAGTCGGGACTAGTATGACAGTACTCTCAGAAACCTTCAAACGCCTGGAACGCGATCCGCAAGGGGGATCGCAACACCTGATCGAATTGCTGGAGCGCTTTTTGCAGCCCTTCTTGCTGCTGCTGGATGAGGTGCTGGATAAGCGGCTGGTGCGCACCTTGCT
>DATLSW010000012.1:0-2236 GCA_035533955.1 Ktedonobacteraceae bacterium
CCGTGCGCCTCATCGCCTCAAAAGTCGAGAACGCCGAGATCTGCGCCATCGGACGCGCCAATGCCGCCGACATCGAACGGGCGTGGGAAGCCGTCAAGTTCGCGGCTCATCCTGCCATCCAGCCGTTTATCAGCACGTCGCCGCTGCACCGGCAGGTCAAGCTGGGCAAGACGCGCGCGGAGGTGCTGGAACTGGCGAAGGCCGCCGTGGCGCAGGGCCGCGCGTATACCGAAAACATCGACTTCGCGCTGGAAGATACCACGCGCACCGAGCATGACTTCATTCTCGAAGTCTGCGCCGCCATCATCAAGGAAGGCGTGCGTTTCGTGACGCTGTGCGATACCGTCGGCTTCGCGCTGCCCTGGGAATTTGGGCAACTGGTGGCGGACGTGAGACGCGAATTTCCCGGCGTGCGCATCTCGGCGCACTGCCACGATGACCTGGGCTTCGCCGTCGCCAATGCCCTCGAGGGACTGCGCAACGGGGCCGAGCGCGTCGATACTTGCATCAACGGCCTGGGTGAGCGCGCCGGCAATGCCGCCACCGAGGACGTGGTGATGGCAGTTCGCACGCGCTCCGCCGATCTCGGCCTGGACGTGAAAGTCGATACCACGAAGATCATCCCCACCAGTCGCCTGGTTGCGAGGCTCTCCGGCATGCAGCCGCAGTGGACCAAGTCGATTGTCGGAGCCAACGCCTTTGCTCACGGCGGCGGCATTCACCAGGACGGCGTCCTCAAGGATGCGCGCACCTACGAGATCATGACGCCGGAGTCGATTGGCCTGACCGTCGCTGATCGCCGCATGTTTGTGGGCAAGCTGTCGGGCCGCGCCGCGCTGGCCGCGCAATTAGGCGAACTTGGCTACCAGTTGGAGAAAGAGCAGCTTAACCAGGCTTTTGATATGGCAAAACTGCTGCTGGGCAAGAAGAAAACCCTGGAAGAGATGGACCTGCGCTATGTCGCCGATACGGCGTTGGGCAGAGTCGAAGTCATAATGACGACGACTGTAGTAGAAACGGGCAATGCTTGATGAAGAGCAGGCGGGGCGTCAGCCCCGCTTGCTTTTCATCATAAACCCTCGAAACCATAGAGCAGCGCCTTCTATTCTCCATAAGTACCATTTCGATAGACCAATATGCTTTCCTCATCGTCTCTATCAATAGCAGATTTTGCGCATGATTGCCAGGGAAAGTGTGAGGTATGCCCCTCTATCCCGCATCGCTTGCCACACAACAAAGGAGAATCTATTCATGTCCCATCTTCAGCAGGAAAAGACGTTCACGAAAGAAATTACCGTCACGGTGACGCGCCGCTACCTGCTTTACCTTCCCACAGATTACGACGCTGGACAGGACAGGCGCTGGCCGCTTGTCCTCTTTTTGCATGGATCGGGCGAGCGCGGCGATGATGTGCAGCTCGTCACTCAGCAAGGGCTGCCAAAACTGGTTGAAGAGGGCGAGAACTTTCCCTTTCTGCTCGTTTCTCCACAATGTCCTGAGCGGGGCTGGTGGACAACGGAGGAAAACAGCGCCGCGCTGGCCGCGCTGCTTGACGAGATTGAGCAGAACTACGCGGTCGATCCTGACCGCGTGTATGTGACCGGGTTGAGTATGGGCGGATATGGAACCTGGGCGCTGGCAACGGCCTATCCGCAACGTTTCGCCGCCATCGTTCCTATCTGCGGCGGCGGCGATCCCGAAACCGTCTGTGCCATACGCCATGTACCCGCCTGGGTTTTTCATGGCGAGAACGACGAGTTGGTTCCCCTGCACAAAGCGCGCGTGATGGTCGATGCGTTACAGGCGTGCGGCGGCAACGTGAGACTCACCACCTATCCCGGCGTCGGCCATGATTCGTGGACGCGCACCTACGCCAACCCTGAGCTGTATCGCTGGCTGCTCGACCAGCGCAGAACCGGTTCTTCTGAAGGAACCCTTACTCTCTCTTGAATGTACATGTTACCTTGCCGAACTCCCAGGTACTGCCATCCTCGAAAGGAGTCGGCGTGTTTGGCGCCAGCGCCTGCCCATTGAGATGTGTCAGGTTGGTGCTGTTCAAGTCGGTCAGGGTATAGGTGTCGTTGGCCTGTTCTATGACGGCGTGCATCCGCGAGACAGTACCCGATTCAGGTACATCATACAGATTGATATCCGGCTTTGCCTCCGACGACTCCGGGGACGCGCGTCCGACCGTTAAACGTGACCCCGCCAGTTCTACCTGCTTGCCATCGGCAAA
>DATLSW010000013.1:0-6771 GCA_035533955.1 Ktedonobacteraceae bacterium
CGCAGCATGTTGGCCGGTAGGATGGACTCGACAGGCAGGCGCACGTAGCCTTCGTGCAGCAGCCAGATGAAGGGGTGCGGCGCGATTTGGTAGTCGGCGGCCTGCGCGATGATCACCAGCGAGCGGCAGCGTTCTGGATAGCGCGCGGCGAACTCGAACAAGACCATCGCCGCGTCGCCATGCGCCACAAAGTCGGCAGCGGCAATGCCCAGGCTATCCAGCACGTCGCGCGTTTCCGTGGCTCGTTCCGGCAGGCCGATGCGCGGCGCGCGCGCGCGCGTCTCGCGGCGGCGATACATGATCACGCGTCGCGACTGACTGAAGGCGCGAATTTGACGGGCGTAGACAAATTCGAGATGTTCGAGAATAGGCACAAAGACCAGCGGCTCGCCCGCGCCAATATCGATTACAGGCATATCAACGCCGTTGATCGTTCTGCGTTGCCATAACGACTCTATATATTGCACATCGGCATGAAAGGTGGCCGCGTCAATAGCGGGCATAAGGGTGGTCTCTGTACTCATCTCTCGCTCCCTGTGTTTGCTACGTATCATGATACTATCGTTCGTTTGATTATATACTATAGGCAACCAGGTCCGTAGGGGCGTAAGCTCTGCCCCGCCCAAAAACCGTGCATTGCCGTATCGCTCACCAGGGCGGGGCAGAGCCACCGCCTCTACGGATTTATCGCGAAGGATAGAACAATGATGCAGACCGAAGAAAGCCTTGTTATCGTCAACCGTTGGATCGCCGCCTTTAACGCGCATGACGTGGCGGCTATTGTGGCGTTGTACGCCGACGATGCCGAATTGTCCGATCCGGGGATGAAGAAGCGTCTATGCCGGGGGCGGACTGAGATCGAGCAGTGGTTCACCACGCGCTTCCGCACCATGCCCACCATTGCCTATACCCCCCATGAACATATCGCGGCGGACGAGTACGCCGTTGTGACGTGGACGGCGCGCGCGATCAACCGGCGTCTGCTGGGCATACCGCGCTCGTTTCTGGTGGACGGCGTGAGCGTCTTCACGCTGCGCGCTGGACTGATCCAGCAGCAGCGCGGCTACTACGATCATCTGGCGGCGGTGGAGCAGATTCTGCCGCTGGTGAAATGGCTGCTGCCGTCGCGGGTGTAGTGGATCAGAGTTGCCGTCTTAGCTTGTAGCGGCTACAATGAATAGAGCATGATAGATACGCTTGCGCGCAAGGATAAGGTGTACTTATGGCGAGCAAATCCCAGCCAGTCGATCAGAAAACAAAAGCCATGCGCTTGCGCGAACTGCATCATGGCCCGGCGATACTTGTGTTGCCGAATGCCTGGGATGTTGCCAGCGCGCGTATTTTCGAGCAAGCTGGCTTTCCGGCGATCGCCACTACCAGTTCTGGCGTGGCCGCCGCGCTTGGCTATCCCGACGGCCAGCATATCAAGCGCGACGAAATGATCGAGGCCGTGCGGCGTATTGCCGGGGCGGTTTCCTGTCCCGTCACCGCCGATATGGAGTCTGGCTTCGGCGACGGCAGCGAGGATGTGATGCAAACGATGCAGGCGGTGATCGAGGCGGGAGCCGTTGGCGTCAATATTGAGGATTCGACGAAAAAAGGGAAACGAAAACTGCTGGATGCCGATTATCAGGTTGCGCTGCTCAAAGAGATGCGTCAGTTGGGTGACGCGCTGGATGTGCCGCTGGTGATCAACGCGCGCACCGACGTGTATCTGTTGCCGGGCGGCAACGCGGAAAGCAAAGTTGAGCAGGCCGTGCAGCGTGCCAACGCCTACCTGGCCGCCGGGGCGGACTGCTTTTTTCCGATTGGCGCGAGCGACGCGCAAACCATCGCCGCGCTGACGCGAGCGATCAGCGGCCCGGTGAACGTTCTCGCTGGCTCTAAGACGCCGTCCATCGCCGAACTGGCGCGCCTCGGCGTGGCGCGCGTCAGTTTCGGCTCCGGCCCTATGCGCGCCGCGCTGGGTTATTTGCGCGCTGTGGCCCAGGAGCTACACGACGAGGGAACATACACGCGCCTGCTGCAAGGAGCCATTTCAGGCAACGAACTGCGGCAACTTGTCGAGTGAAACGAGAAACATGATACAATGGAAGAAAACCCGTAGGGGCGTAAGCTCTGCCCCGCCCAAAAAAACGGACGCTGTTTGATCACAAGGGTTCACCAGGGCGGGGCATATTACCTCTCTCCCAGAGAGGTTGCGCGCCCCTACGAGTCAGGTAGATTGATAAGTGGAGTAGAGCAGAACTATGACTACTACGCCTTCGGGGCGTCCGCGCCCCTTTGTTTTGATTGTGATGGATGGTTGGGGCATCAACCCGCGCACGGAGGCCAATGCTATCGCGCTGGCGCGCACGCCCAACATCGACAAGATCGCCAGAGAGTGGCCGCACACGGCGGTGAAGACGTCTGGCGCGGCGGTAGGCCTGCCTGATGGGCAGATGGGCAACTCCGAAGTGGGACACCAGAATATCGGCGCGGGCAAGCGCGTCTTGCAGGATTACACGCGCGTCAACGAGGCGATCAAGGACGGCTCGTTCTTCCACAATCCGGCCCTGCTCAAGGCCATCGAGCATGTCAAGAAAAACCAATCGCAGTTGCACCTCTGTGGTCTGCTGGGCGACGGCGGCGTTCACGCTCACGAAAAGCACCTCGAAGCCCTGCTGCGCCTGGCCGCCATGCACGATATCGAGCGCGTCTTTGTCCACTCGTTCACCGATGGCCGCGACACCTCGCCAACGGGCGGCGTCGAGTTCATGAAACTCTTGCAGATGCGTGCTGGCGAGATCGGCGGCGCGCACGCGGCCAAAGTTGCCACGGTGGGCGGGCGTTACTACGCGATGGATCGCGATAATCGCTGGGATCGCATCGCGCTGGCCTATTTCGCCATGACGCGCGGCGAGGGATTGCGAGCCAGTTCAGCCGAGCAAGCTATTCAGCAATCCTATGACAAAGGCGTCACCGACGAGTTTATCCTTCCCACGGTCGTCATGGAAGACAATCATCCCGTTGCCCTCGTCAAAGCTGGCGATGCCGTGATCCACTACAATTTCCGACCCGACCGCGCGCGCCAGTTGACCAAAGCCTTTGTCATGAACGAACTGCCGCCGCAGGCCGAGGGCAAATTTGAACGCGGGCCGCGCATAGCCGACCTGCAATTCGTGATGATGACGGCCTACGAAGAGGGGTTGGATGCCGAAGTTGCCTATCGCGCCGACGAGGTAGAGATGCCGCTGGCGCGCGTCATCTCCGAGGCGGGACTGCGCCAGTTCCATACTGCCGAGACCGAGAAATACGCGCACGTCACCTATTTCATCAATGGGCGGCGCGAAACGCCATTTCGTGGCGAGGATCGCCAGCTTGTGCCGTCTCCTAAAGTGCCGACCTACGATCTTCAGCCCGAAATGAGCGCGGCGGGCGTCACCGATGTCGCCGTGGAACGCATTCGCGCCGGGGAATATGACCTGGTGATCATGAACTACGCCAATGCCGACATGGTTGGTCATACCGGCGTGCTGGCCGCGGCGATTAAAGCTGTCGAAGCCGTCGATACTGGTGTGGGCCGCGTGGTCGAGGCGACGCTGGCCGTGGGCGGCGGCCTGCTGATCACCGCCGATCATGGCAACGCCGAGCAATTGATCGAATATGACACGGGCAAGCCATTCACAGCGCATACCACCAATCCCGTGCCGCTGTATCTCGTCGCGCCGCAATATGCCCAGGCGCGCCTGCGCGGCGACGGCATCCTGGCCGACATCGCGCCCACGATCTTGCAGATCATGGGTATCCCGCAGCCAAAGGATATGACGGGGAGATCGTTGATCCTCTCATAGAGGACGTGAGTGAGATACAATGATGGCGAGCAACCTGCGGCGCGGGTTGCCCGCCATCATTGTATCTCACTCACGGACACTAATGGTTCTTGATGCTGCCGGGCAGGCCGAAAGCATAGACGTTGTCGTTCATGCTGCCCACGTAAACCATGCCGTTTGTGACGGTCGGCGATGAATCGACGAAGTTGCCCAGGCTCGCGGACCAGAGTTTTGTGCCTGCCGAGGCATCGAAGGCGTAGAGGTTCTGATCCTCGGATCCCACGTAGACTACCCCGTTAGCAAGGGCAGGCGATGACACAATGGCCCCGCTGGTGGGCGCTGCCCAGAGTTGTTTGCCACTGTTCACGTTGAAGGCGTAAAGGTTGTGGTCGAATGAACCGACATAGATGGTGGTGCGGGAGATGGCGGGCGACGAGTCAACGACGCCGCCGGTGGGAGCCGTCCAGTCAATGACGCCGGTCGTCGCGTTGAAGGCGTAGAGCTTGCTATCCTCTGAACCAACGAAGACCATGCCATTGTAATAGGCAGGTGAGGAGAGGATGGGATGACCCGTCGCGGTAGACCAGACCTTCACCCCTGTCGTCGCGTTGAACGCATACATCTGGTCATCTTGCGAGCCAACGTAAACGATGCCTTTTCCGATAGTGGGCGACGAGTCAATCGCGGCTCCAGTGGTGGCTGCCCACGCTTGCAGGCCGGTTTTCGCCACGATGGCGTACAGGTTGCCGTCATCGGAACCGACGTAGACATTGCCTTTGTAGACAATGGGAGAAGAGTTCACCTGATCGTTGGTTTTAAAAGCCCAGAGCTGCTGGCCGTTCTTGATGTTGAAGGCATAGACGTTGTCATCCTCGGAGCCGACAAACACTTTTTTGCCGCTTACCGCGGGCGTAGAGGTGATTGGCCCACCGGTGGTGGCTGTCCAGATAACGGCTCCTGTCGTCGCGTTGAGGGCATAGAGTTTGTCATCCTGAGAGCCAACGTACATTGTTTGGCCGACTACGACTGGTGAGGAATAGACGTAATTTCCGGTGGTGGCCGACCAGCTTTGTGTCAGGTTGGCAACATTGGCGGTACTTAAAAGATTTTCGTAATTATTGTAACGGACATTGGTTTCGGAGAAGCCAAAGCCGGGCCAGTCCGTGCGCGCGGTGAAAGTGGCTTGCGCGCTATTCCCGCTGCTTTGTCCTGTCGCCACAACGGTATGGGGGCCGGGCAGCGCCGATTTGGGAATAGTGATTTTCGTGGAGAATGAACCTGTGCCATCAGTAGTCGCGGTCGTACTCAGCTGCGTACCATCGAAGGTGAAAGCGACGGTCTCATTCGCGCCAAACCCTGTGCCGCTTACCTTAATATTCGATGTCGGAGGAGCCGCAACAGGATGAAGCACGATCTTAGCGGATGATGCTGCCGCGTGAGCCGCGACAACATGGGAAATAAACAGAGTCGAGCAGACGACAAGGACTGCTAGCAGGGAGAGTAGCGCGCTCATCTTCAGACGTGAAACATGGCGTGGCATAACGTAGCACCTCTTTTTCTCAAATAGTAGTGTTTTATTTTACGGCTAGATATAGGATAGTATCTAAAAAATGGGCTTGAGAAACAAGGGCTACCTGGTGATGAAGCGGTTGTGATTTTCTATGCAGCGTTATGCTTTCTTCACGCCTCTTCTTCCGGCGGGTCCGTCTTGAGTTCCTGCCAGAGTTCACGGACAGTACGTTTGGCGATCTCGTAGCCGAAGCCGCGCCGCAGCAAGAACGAGCCGAGGCGATCGCGGAACGTGGCAAAATCTATGCCGGGATTGTGAGCCAGCGACTCTGCCTTCTTGCGCGCGGCGCGCAGCGCCAATGTTTCGTCCTGCTCTTCGCTGACCAGTTCATCGATAACATCGCGCTCGACGCCCTTCATGCGCAATTCGTTTTTTAAAGCGCGTCCGCCGCGCGGGCTGAATTGTTCGCGATTCTCGATCCAGAAGGCGGCAAACGAGCGGTCATTGACGAGATCGAAGCGATCCAGGCGCGCGAGCGCGGCCTCGATGATCTCCGGCGGCGTCTGCTTTTGCTGCAAGTAGCGGCGTACTTCTGTGCGGCTGCGCGGACGGTACGAAAGATAGTTATAGGCACGGTCTACGGCCTGTTGCAGCGTTTCTTCGTAGTGTAACTGCTCCAACTGCTCAGGTTGTAGCTCTTGCCCAACAGTCAGTTCCAGTTTGTAGACGAGCGCGGCATTAACACCCAGCAAAAATTGCCCGTCAACGAAGACATTGACGCGCTCAGCATCCCTGGCCTGCGGCTCCAATCCGGTAATTTTCATGGCAGTATCATATCATCCTTGTCGAGAATTTGGCCGTTTTGGAGCAAAAACCAGAAGATGCTCCAAAACACTATTCTTATGCTGGTGAGAATAAGCGGAAAGAAAGAAGGATAGGGAGGAAAAGTGAATCTGACAAACGTTCGGTAGAAGGACGGTGAAGGGGAATTCATCCAACCATCCGGCTAGATGAATGAAGAGAATATATTACGAGTAGACGACCTCGGCGGCGATTTCCGCGCCTGGCAGCATCTCGTTTAACGGCACATGCTTGACTTCGGTGATGTGATTCTCTTCATCAACGAAGACGATCTGCGGCGTCAGCGAACGAATTTCCTGCTCGTTATATTCGCCATAACTGATGATGATGACGATATCACCTTCGGCGGTGAGACGAGCAGCCGCGCCATTCAGGCAGATGACGCCGGAGCCGCGCGCGCCAGCAATGGCATACGTTTCCAGGCGCGCGCCATTCGTAATGTTGACCACCTGCACTTTTTCGTAAGGATAAATGTCGGCGGCTTCCAGCAAATCCTGGTCAATCGTGATGCTGCCGATGTAGTTCAGGTTGGCCTGAGTGACGGTAGCGCGATGGATCTTCCCCTTGCACATCGTGCGCTGCATAAAT
>DATLSW010000014.1:0-3496 GCA_035533955.1 Ktedonobacteraceae bacterium
CGCGTCACTATGACGGAGGCGCAGGTCATTTACGGCGTCTCAATGGGCGGTGACAGCGTCTCGCGCCTGCTCTCGCTAAAACTCGAAGAGGTGATGGTGTAGCGGCCAGCTTGAAATTCTACATCAGCTATCTCGGCTTTAACGCCATAGAATCGCAGCCCGAAACCGGCATGGCACCCCATCCGGCATAGCGCGGACCGCTGAGAGGAGATTCGCGAGACGCGCCGCGTACATGGAATCTGGAATGAAAGAGTGTAACAACTTAGCAAGCCCTCTAATCGAATTTATGCGTGCTTGTCAGTCGCTGGCTACGCTGGCTCAATTGCCAGCGGAGTGTGCCAGGCGTTGTTTGCGTCAACCACCAGAGTGCGCCTGCTGCCAGTAAAAGCAGGATTGGTTCGATAGGCGAGCGAAAACGAGAGTTGCCATAGAAGAAAAGGATTTCGGCCAATGTACCCAGGACGACGAGATATGCGAAGAAGAACTCGTGCCAGTATTTTCTTTGCGTAACAACCAGACCGAGCGCTGCCAGTAGAAAGATTGGAATGGGCAATGTCTCGCTCATGGCAAGCACAATTCTTGTTGAATGCCTGGTGGGAAAACGGTTCAAAGGGATATCGTATTCATTGGTATAAGGTGTAAAGAAGTTGCGAAGATGATAGACCATCAACAGAGGGATATCGTTGAGGTGTGACTTCACCCATAGGATGGCTATAGCTGTCTCGGTGTTGTCGGATGCGACCTCGCAAGCGGCGTGGCCCTGGCAGGAACCTGGCGCAGGTGGCTTGACTCCCTCTGGATTGATGCCCGGCGGATAGGCTAGCCCTGGACGAATCCAGCTACCCAGGAAGGCTTTATCCTTCACAGTCTTGTCGTTGTATGCTCCCATCAAAACTTCGCCAGCGCCTGTCGAGACCGGCACAAATCTGTGCGAGGCGAGATAGTTGCGGATAGTCCAGGGCGCGATCACTGCGCAGGCGATGAGAGTGGTCAGCGCGACATTGATGAGCGCTCTTTTTGGCAGACGCTTGCGCCAGATCAGAAAGACGGCCCAGAGTATCACCAGTCCGCATATCAGTATTCCGTTTGGGTGAGTGAGCGAGAGCAGGCCCAGCAAAATCCCGCAAAGAATCCATAAAGGCTTGCTCGTGCCTCCGCCGCGTTGAATGCGAAACACGCAATAACAGATTGCGGTCTGTAAAAATGTATAAAGTGTCTCTGTATACATCCAACCTGTATAGATAAAAAGTGCGGGATAGATGCAGGCAATGAGACCGACGACCAGTCCGATACGTTTGTTGAAGAGATCGCGTGCGAATAGATAGATGAGAACGCAGGTGCCTGCATCTGCGCAGCACAGGAAGAGGCGGTCAAAGATATTGGCGCGGCCCACAATGAGCGAGATGCCAGCGATGAGAAAAGGCCAGAGTGGTGCGCGAACGACCGTTTCTACATGAGGAGCTGCGCAGAAGCAGTGTTCATCAAGCAGGTAAAAAGCGCGATCCTGGTATCCGAGCGAGTCAGCGGTGGGAGTATAGCCAAGAGCAACTGTCATGTTATAGACAATGCGCTCCAGCAGAGCTATGCAAAAAATACTGATAGCAGGTAGGGTGGGTTTGATGCGTTCCATTTCAGAATAGTCCTATTAAGATTGATTGTTTTTGGTACGACCTTAGTTTCAGAGACGAACCATAATAGGTGAGGTAACGGCCATAGGATCACGACGTTTTTGGTTCTCATCTGTGGTGATGAAGATGTGAGTGTTCGCCCGCGTGAGAGCCATGCATAGGAAGGTGAGCGGAAAAGAGGCCGCTGTTCCCAGACAGCGGCCTCTTCTTCATTCAGCCCGCTATTTCCCGCAATGCTCGCGCCAGCGTGTCGATCTCTTCTTCCGTGTTGTAGAAGCCAGTCGAGATGCGCATAGATTGCAGCGACGGGATGCTGCGGATGTAGATATTGTAGTCGTCGCACAGTCGCCGCACAATGTCTTCCGGGGCGTGTCCTTCCAGGCGGAATGAGAGCAGGCCGCTCGCGCCAGGAATGGGCGTCAGCAGCGTCAGGCCGGGAACGGTTTGCAGCGTGTGATAGGCGTAAGTATTGAGCGCGGCGATGCGTTGGTAGAGCCAATCGTAGCCGACGGTTTCCTCTAGCCAGTTGAGGACAGCGCATTGCCCGGCCAGCGCCGCCGTCTGGCGACCTCCTAGCTCGAAACGCTGCGCGCTATCGTTCAAAGCCCATTCTTCGCCACCTTCGTGCTTGACTGAAAAATAGCCGACATACGTAGGAGAGATAGACTCCAGGCTCGCGCTGCGCACGTACAGGCCGCCTGTGCCATCCGGGCCACAGAGCCACTTTTGCATGGGGATGGCATAGAAATCGACGCCGAGCGCTTTTACGTCGATAGGGATCGCGCCTGCCGATTGCGCGCCATCCACGGCCACTGGCACGCCGACTTCGCGCCCCATGGAGGCCACTTCACTTATGTTGAGCCGCGCGCCCGTCGTCCAGGCCACATGCGACAGCGCGATCAGGCGCGTGCGCGCCGTCAGCAAGTCGGCGATTGGCTTGAGGACGGGCTGATCGGCTACCGGCCCGATATCCGCCACGCGGATCACGACGCCATAGCGGTCGCGTAACTGGTAGAGCGGGCCAAGCGCGCTGATATGCTCGTGATTGGTTGTAATCACCTCGTCGCCTTCGCGCCAGTTGAAACCATGACTGATGATATTCATGCCCTCGCCGGTATTGTCGGTCAGGGCGATCTCGTTGACATCCGCGTTGAGCAGGCGAGCGATGCTCTCACGCGCGCGGGTATAGGTCGCGCCCATCGCTTCCCAGGCGTCGGCGCCCAGGCGGCCATATCGATACTGCTGGCTCAAATACTCTTGTATGGCATGGACGGTGCAGGTCGGCAGCGGCCCGAACGTGCCGGTATTCAAATAGAGCCGCGAAGTCGCGGCGGGCATTTCCTGACGAATGCGCTGTATGTGAGATTGATCGGTCAAGGGTGTAGGCTCCTTCTATGTTGAAAGACAGATGGTATGATAGTAGCATATCACATCGAACGAGAGGGTGATAACTCGTTTCATAAAGTGTTAACATTCATCGGCGTTTGTGCTATTCTCTCCCTATGAGATGAAGCGCTTATGCAAAAAAAGATGGGCGTCAGCTACAAGACGGCTTTTCGTTGGTGGAAGTCTGGCAAGCTCGACGCCTATCAACTGGATACCGGTACCGTGATGATACGGGAACCAGCTCAACCACAAGAGGCGATGAACTGGTTGACGACTTTGTGAGCGTGATAACCAGTATGGCGGCGCGTATCTCTGGGCGGCGGCAAAGTAAACGCCTCGCTGAGAAGATCAAGCAATGTGTTGAACAGGCGATGAAAGAAGAGGACGAGTAGCATGAAGGTGGTACGTGGCTATAAAACGGAGCTTGACCTCACGAACGAGCAGCGCACCTTGCTGCTGAAACACGCGGGAGCGGCGCGTTT
>DATLSW010000015.1:0-9562 GCA_035533955.1 Ktedonobacteraceae bacterium
TGACCTCTATCAGTTGTGCGCTTACGCGCCGGAGTTGCCGATTCCCCAACTCATCACGTATGGAAGTTTGTTCGCTGAAGGCAGCGATTACCATTGGCCGTACACGATCAGTACGGTGATTCCAGGCGTTCCCATTGGCTCAGTCTTATCCGAAATCTCTTTTGAAGACAAACTGGAAGTGGCGACTGCTGTTGGCTCATTTTTGCATGCCTTTCATCGCTTGCCGCTCGCACACTCTTTGATGTTCGAGCGTTCGTGGGAGCCATTTCGCGCCGTTCTCGCATACCAACGCAAGCATTGTATCGAGCATCACCGGCAATGGAACGCGCTGCCCCAGCGCCTCATCGCACAGATTGAAGATTACCTGCCGCCCATCGGGTCACTGTTCGATCAGCAAACCATTCCTTACCTGATGCACACCGATTTGTTTGATGATCATGTCCTGGGTTATTTTGAACATGGTCGCTGGCACACCAACGGCATTATTGACTCAGGTGATGCTCTCGTGGGCGATCGACTGTACGAATTGATCGCGCTGCATATCGGCCTCTTCCATGGTGATAAACGACTGCTGCGTGCATTCATGCAGACATGTGGGTTGGCAAATGTCCCAGAGGAACAATTTGTGTTGAAAACCATGAGTTTCGCTTTGCTGCGACAATTTAACGTTTTTCAACAGGTTTTCGAGGATTTTCCAGAAGCTCTTACGCTGCGGACTTTACACGAACTAGCCATGTTCCTGTGGGGAGATATTTATGCATCAGCATGATCCATCACAGTGTCTAAGCACGCTCGTTTTGTCTTTGATAGCGCAGGTAATGCTCGTAAATACCTTGCTGCTGCCTGTACAAACAGGACGGTAACTCCGCCACATCAATCCAGCACGCCTGTCCCTCGATAGTATTGCGTAAATGCCCATCAATCACTTCAGCGCGGTAGATCACTGTAATCGAACTCATCTTCGTGAGCCGTTCGCTGGGAGTGGCGCTACAGCCGATCAGTCCTTGAATAGTGACGCGCAAGCCGGTCTCTTCCAGGCACTCGCGCTGCGCGGATTGCACGGGATGCTCTTTCCAGCGCACAAAGCCGCCAGGGAAGACATATGCGCCGCCAGGGCGTCTGACAAGAAGATACTTGCCCTGATCTTCGGCAATGACGCACACGCTGCCGAGCGGAGGTAAGTTGCCGAGTAAGAGAAAATTGAGGAGGTTAAAGCAAACGGCAACGAGCTTCTTGAATAGCTCGTAGAGGAGAATCACCACAACAGTTACCGCCTATCTTGCAGATTCGGATTCAGACTCATCTCTATTGTAGACAGAAACTGGGCAGATGACAAGGATTAAACATTGTCAGGGCCAGCATCGTGGGCAACCGCGCGGTGGCCCACGATGCTGGCCCTGACAACTATCGCTATGAAACGCAGTCGTTGTAGTCGGCTAGCGGCCACTGGCGCTGCGGGCCTGAATGCGACGCAACACGGCATCGACGGTCACAGCGAGCAGCAGTACAGCGCCCTCGATCATCTCCTTGACCTCGACAGGCTGGCTCTTCAAGTCGAGGCCATTCTCGAGGCTGCCGATGATGAGCATACCCAGTACGATAGACCAGACCGAGCCACGCCCACCGAAGAGGCTGACGCCGCCGATCACCGCCGCAGCGATTGCATCCAACAAGAGCGTCGCGGGAACCTGGCTTTGCACAGACAGGCTACGTGAGGCAAGAATGATACCGCCGACAGCCGCGAGCGCGGAACAGAGCGTAAAAGCCATAATACGAATGTAGATGACATTGATACCAGCGCGCCGCGCCGCTTCCGCGTTGCCACCGACAGCATACATATGCCGCCCAAAGGATGTCTTCGTGAGAAGAATCCAGAAAATCGCTATCAAACCGAAGACGATAGCCGCGGTGTACGGGACGCCGTTATAGCTCTCAAAGAGTACCACTGCGCCCTCAACCAGCACGGCAACAAAGACGATCCGACCAATCAATGACAGTAGGGAGCTTCCCTTGAGACCATTCCTGCGACGATTGACATAGACGAAAATGAGACTTGCGATATAGAGCAGGAGAGCAATGGTCGGCAAGCCAATGCCTTGAACATTGGTTAAAAAGCTGGTGGACGTGCCGGCAATCGCATCAATCAACGGATTGCTGATAATGAGCGTGCTTTGCCCGGCCAGCAGGAACAGCAAGAGGCCACTATAACCAATTGAGCCTGCCAGGGTGACGATGAATGAAGGGACGCGCAGGACAGCGACGAAAATGCCGTTGATGAAACCGACGATTGCTCCAGCAACGATCCCCAGAATAATCGCTATGCTACCGGGGTAGCCCATGCGTTCGGAAAATATTGCCATCACTACCGCGCACAGCGAACCGACCACGGCGACCGAGAGGTCAATTTCGCCGAGCAACAGCACCATTGTTGAACCCAGCGCAAGTACACCAATGTACGACACCTGATTCATGAGATTCGACAGGTTACGCGGTTCCAGAAAGATGCCGTTGGTCGAGAAAGCGAAGATAGCGACAATAACAATCAATGTTAACAGCACCGGCAGAAAGCCAAGATCGCCGCGTAGCAACTGGCCGATCGTATTGCGCGGCGCAGAAGAGGGAACTTCCACCGCTGAAACGGCAACCGCGCCCGTTGGCTTTTCGTTGATGATTTCACTCATAAACTTACCGACCTCCTCCATTCGATTGCAAGATTTCGCCAAATTCCGCGCCGGTAATAGTCGCCACAACCCGCTCAGGCGTCGTCGTTTTGATATCAAACGTGCCGACCCTTCTACCGAGACGCAGCACGACGACGCGATCAACCACCTCGAAGACATCCGCCAGGTTATGCGAAATAACCACCACGGCCAGACCCTGTTCGCGCAGCCTGCGAATCAAATTGAGAACCTGGCGCGTCTGGGCGACGCCAAGGGCGGCCGTCGGCTCGTCAAGCAGCACGACTTTCGCGTTGCGCAAGAGAGATTTCGCGACGGCAATGGATTGTCGCTGGCCGCCGGATAATGCCGCTACCAGCGAGCGGGCCGAGGGAAGCTTCACTTCAAGCGTGCGCAGCACCTCGATAGTGCGGCGTTCCATATGCGTATCTGAGAGAGTACCCCATGCCGTGTGTTCTTCGCGCCCTAAAAAGAGGTTACTTACTACATCGAGATTATCACAAAGGGCAAGGTCTTGATAGACGGTCTCGATGCCCAGGCGAGCAGAAATCTGGGGAGAAGTGATTTTGACGGGTTGCCCGTCCATAAAGATGTCGCCGGTGTCCGCCGGACCAACACCGGCTATCACCTTGATCAAGGTGGACTTGCCCGCGCCGTTGTCTCCAACGAGGCCCACAACCTCGCCAGCATAGACTTCGAAGTCTACGTCAGTCAGCGCGCGCACAGCGCCATAAGTTTTGCTGATGCCGCGCAATTTTAGTCGTGGTTCACCTCTAAACGGCAGCCCATCTCCGGGCGATGGTGTTCCACTTAGCGAGGAATTGATATCTTCGGCCATGAGAATCCTCCAACTCAACGGTGTGTTTGCAGTTCTCAACCGCAGGTAAAAAGATAAAATAGACTTGATTGCCGGGAAAGAACGTCCTCAGTATATCACTTCTGATGATTTCAAAGAGCAACACGCTCCAGGGAAAGAGAGGGTTGAGGCGACGGAGTACGCCGCCTCAGAACGACATGGATAGGCCAGCATCTGCTGGCCTATCCGGCCATAGTTTTGATAAAGGTCAGCAGATGCCGCCAGCGCCAGCAGGCACGGGAGGCGCGCAGATCTGGGCCTTGGTCACAAAACCATCAGCAAGCACGGTAGAAGTGATGTTGCTGATATCAACAGCCACAGGCGTCTCAAGCACTGACGGGATATTTGCGCCGCCAGTAATCGGCACGGTTGTCTGTCCATTGATGATCGACGAAGTGCTGGTGCCGTTGCTGATCGCCGCGACAAGTTGCGCCGTCGCCATGGCCTCTTTATTGATCGCCTTGTAGACGGTCATCGCCTGGTTGCCGAGGAGGATCTGCTGGAAGCCTGCCACGGTGGCATCCTGGCCGGTGACAAGCACCTTACCATTGAGCTTCTGCTGGCTGAGCGCGGCAATGACCGTACCCGCCATACCATCGTTGGCTACATACGCGATCTGCACGTTATTCTGATTCGCGGTCAGAGCCTGCTCCATCTCCGTCTGGGCTGTCGGATTGTCCCAGTTGGGAGTAAAGATGCTATAGACCAGCTTGAACGTGCCGTTGCTAATTAATGGCTGGAGTGCCTGCATCGCGCCCTTGTTGAAGAGTAGCGCGTTGTTGTCGGTCTTTGCGCCATTGATCATGACCAGATTGACATGGCTGGCGCCATGCGCGTACTTTTTCCAGTTCTGAACGATATACTGGCCTTGAAGATTACCGACAGCTACGCCATCGAAGGAAACATAATAGTTCAGGTCGTTGCTATAAATCAAGCGGTCATAGGAAATGACCGGAACGCCCTGACCCTTTGCCTTCGCGACAATAGCCGCTGCCGCCTGGCTATCGTTCGGAGCCACCACCAGGATGCAGTCACCTTTGGTCAGATCAGCTTCTGCCTGGTTCTGCTGCTCAGTGGAGTTACCTTCAGCGTTGTTATAGTCAACATGGGCGCCAGGAAGCGCCTGTGGAATGTCTTTCAACAAATCCGGGCGATCCTCACCGTCCCAGCGTGCCGAGGTGGCGGTTTCTGGCAAGAGGACGCCGATATTCTTGCAGCCTTTGCCATTGTTACCACTAGCAGTCGGTGTATTGCTACCACTGCCAGTATTGGCGCTGCCACAAGCGGCCAGCACTACAGATAAGATGACGATGCCAGCAAAAACGGCAAATGATTTGCGTTGTCTGGTGTGCTTCATTGCGAACATGTCCTTCTCCTCTAAGGGATTGTTGAACAAAATTGTTCACTCTCGATCCCGGATTCCTCCGGGTCATACTCGATTTCTTACATGTTACGTATTTCAAATACGTCGTTTCTTCCTAAACCTTTCACCTCCTTTCTTATTCACATCATATGCGCGCTATCCAACTTTAGCAACAATGGGCGTTATCTGTGCCACCTCAAGCTGGCTGGTCTCATTTTCACGCGCTACGAGTACACGCTCCCAGGCTTTGAAAAAAGGATAGTAAAGGATTGCTGCAACAACAAGATTCACCGCCTGGAGCAAACTACCGCGAATATCCCCTCCGGTAGCGATAAAACCGCTGATGCCGACGGGAACAGTGAATGGCTGTAACACAACCGGGAAGTGGACCAAACTCAGCGAGAACGCCAGGTAGTTGATGGTCACAATGATCGCCGGTATGCCGATAAAAGGAATCATCATAATCGGATTCAGCGCCATCGGCACGCCGAATGTCACTGGTTCGTTGATGTTGAAGATTGCCGGTCCCAGCGCCACTTTGCCCACAGTACGCAATTGTGCCGAACGCGAACGCAGCATATAAATCACCAACGGCCACGTCGCGCCTGACCCACCCAGGTGCGTGAAAATATGAAAGAACGGCTCGGTGACGATGCCGCCATGTGCCGCGGTAGGATGGGCCGCGTTACTCGCCAGCACCGCGAACCAGAACGGCGCGGCAATGGCTGTGACCACATTCATCCCATGAATACCAACTGACCACAGAAGCATCATCAGCAAAATCTCCAGCAGCGCCGCCGGGTAGCTATCCTGAACCACAACAAGCGGCTCGAACACTTTCATGAAGAGGTAAGGCAGCGTCATCTGCACGGTCTGCCCACCCTCCACAATCGTGTGCGAACTCACAAACCATTCGATAGCCCAGACCAGCGTCAAAAGTAAGAACGTCGGCACCAGCGCCTCGAAGGCCCGCGTCACATTTCTCGGCACGCTCTTAGGCAATCTGATGACGAAGCGCGAGCCACGAAACCAGCGCATGACTTCGGTGGACATGATGCCGATCAAGATGCCAACGAGCAACCCCTCACCGCCAAAATAAGGCAGGACAGAGCCAAATGTGACATTCATCAGATTCGTGACCGGCAGCGTTGCCACGAGAAAGAGAACCATCGCCAGGATGGCCGGTTGCACCGGTTCGGTGCGGCGGTACTGCGCCAGGCTATAGGCCACGCCGAAGGCCAGCACGAGCGCCATCAGACCAAATGAGAGCTGGTATGGGACGAGAATATCATAGTAGTACGGCTGTATAAGCTTCACCAGAGCCGGAATAGGCGGGTTCGCGATGATCAAGAACAGGCTTCCGGCGATGATCAACGGCAGTGTAAAGATCACGAACGCATCGCGGATCGCTTGCAAATACACATTACTTGCCAGCGCGCCCAGCGGCGGCACCATGTAGCGTTCAAACCAATCGCTACTGCGCTCAATGACACTGCTCATGTCGTCGCTTTCCCTCCCTGGCCGCCTGTCAACAAGCCAAGTGCCTGCTCTAACACCGCTTGCCCATTCATGGTGGCATAGTGAAAAGGCTCAATTAAGGCTACCGGCTTGCCTACGGATGCCGCCAGTTTTTCAATGCTTTTCCGCAAGTGGCGTATTTGCGGCGCGATGAGTACCACGTCACACGCCTCAACTTTCTCGACATACTCACCGGCGCTTAACGCCTCGACAAACAATTCAATCGAGCGCGCTTGCGCGGCGGCGAGCATACTATCGACGAGCAGGCTGGTTGACATGCCCCAGCTACACACTATCAACACTCGTATCATGACCGCTCCCGCCATAAGCGGCGAAAACGACTCTCACGCCTGCATTTAGCACACAACGCGCGAAAGCGCTCCATTCTTGCTTATGGGTCTACACTCTTTATTCTCAGCAATAATCATACCCATATGTGTGCTACACAGTAACACACATCCGTAGGGATAAGCAAACTGGTGATTCTTTTCCAGGGGTGATGGCAAGCATCGTCTGTGCTTCCTAAATTTATTCGACACTATTGGTGATAAAGATATCTACCTGGCGCAGGATGCCAACGATATTGTACGCCTCCTCATCGGGAAGCGGACGCGCTACCTGGGCGCTCAGCACTTGCAGCGCCCCCCTGCAAACACTGAGATCGCGGGGAAACTGTTGCTCGACGAGCGTGCGTACTGCGTCGCTCACCAGCATCCCTGTGTGCTGAATGCCGCGTTCCAGAATACAGGCAAGATGGAGCATCAATCCAGTCAGCACTTCGATATCAAATGTTTCACCCACTTCAACTTCGATCAATTCAATCATCTTGTCAATGAGCGGAATGGCGCGCGCGGGATTGAGGAACAACATACGCTGGTTCAACGTTTGCGTAATTTGTTGCACCAATTGAGAGCGCGGCGTCATACCGTACAGAACGCCATCTTCGTCTCCAAACGGCGCCAATTGGGCTGCAAGCGCGCTATCATCGACCAGCGAGGGATGAAGTACAGCCGGGTCGATCCATGTCTCGCCCAACAATGTACGCAAGCGAGCGATGCCGTCGCCAAAGAGAAAGTCTGCCAGCGCAATATAGGGATACTGCTCCAGGTGGGGATTGATCGTTCCCACAATCGCCACCACTTCGCGATTACCGACCAACCGCTGAATGTTATCTTGCGTTTTACCCGACAGGGTAATATCCATGCAAATGATCTCCACGCCTGATTGACGGAGGCCCGGCAAACGTTCCTCGATCAGTTCAGCAATTTTCGCCGCGCTGCCGAACCCTGTCAGGCAAACCGAGAGAATGACCCGTGGAGACAATGCCACGAACCGTTCATCGTCTCCGGCTCCGCTCGCTTCTCTGCGCAGTGAGAGCGGTGGCGTATTTGCTTTCACCGAAGCATCCAGCGGGCGAAACGCTGTGAGGCTGGTCGCCAGTTGATCGAGCGTGATATGCGTTGAGCGCTGCGCCCGGCGGGCCGCCTCGACCACTAATGGCGCGCTCACACCCGATATTGCACGCACCTGCACGCCAACTTGCCGTGTCATCATTTCGCCCAATGAGAGCAGCGAGGCAAAATCCACCAGCAACAACACGCCGCTCCCTTGATCGGCCGCGCTCACCCAATGCGCCACCTGGCTCAATAGCTCTTCCGGGGTGTGTTCGAGCGATAGCTCGACCCAGCGCACCGCGCGCCCTCCCACCAGCGTATTCACCAACTCGGCCAGCCCTGCCGCGATGCCGTGTCCGTGGGCCGCCACGACGATGCCAACCGCCGCTTGCTGGCTACTTAGCAGCGCGTCCGCGTTCGCCAGCAGCACCGCCAGCACATCCGTTTCACTCTCCGGCAATGAGACACCCAGCGCTGAACGAAACTTCATCAACGCGACGCGGCCCACTTCGTATTCGATAGGATAGGTGAAGCGCACAGATTGAATAGCTGGCTCCGCCATCTGCCGTCCTTGCGTCATGTGTTCCAGCGTGCTTGTCAGGTGCATTGCCAGCACTAACCACAATTTCTCCGGGAACACGCGGGCCAACTGCTGCTCCGCGAATTGCACAATATCACGGCTCACTACCGCTATGCGCTCATCGACCAGCCTGGCAGCAGTTCCCGTTTTATCAAGCGATACTTCGTCGGCAAAACGCTGGAAATACCGCTGAATGTCTATATGCAGCAGCCGACTGATTTCGACTTCGGACAACCCGCTGCGCTGCAAAAGGCTCAGATCTTTGCTAATCGTTTCATAGAGGTCTTGCGCGGATTCTTGCACATGATCCAGGCTCAAGCCGGTTGGAGTAAAGACATGAGTCGCCTCTAGAAGCTGCGCCACCGGCTCCAGTTCGCGGCTCAACTCGGCGGTACGCAGGAGGCCGCGCCGCACATGATCAGGCAATGTGCTGAGATCAACCTGTAACTCGCGCATGTTATTGGTACGATATTCAAGATAGGCGCGGGCGCAGGTGAGCTGCACATCTGTGCGCAACTGTCCGATGTTGCCGGGCGACTCATAGAGCAGCAAGGCGCGCAATGCCTGCGGGCCAACATGGATATGCGCGCCGATGCTGCTGCATTCAGTGGTGAAAAACGCTCGCAGTAGCTCGTACCGTTCCGTCACCGTGCGCTCGTGCAAACCCGGCAGACGAATCGTCATCGGGATGCGCCGCTGAAACGTTGGCAGCAGTGTGGTACGCGGATCTTCGGTCGTCGCCGCCACCAGTAGCAGGGATGATTGGCGCTCCTGGCTATCTCCTAAGCGGCGGAAACGCTCGCGATCCATCAAGTAGAAGAGCATCTCCTGCCCCTCTGGCGGCAAGCGATGCACTTCATCCAGGAACAGGATGCCGCGATGGGCCTGCTCCACCAACCCCTCGCGATCACGGTCCGCCCCGGTATACGCGCCGCGCACCACACCAAAGAGATGAGCCATTAAGAGTTGGGGATTACCCGCGTAATCAGCGCAGTTGAAGCTGACAAAGGGCGCATCCGGCGGCAACGAGCGCATCTCAAGCGCGAAACCGTGCATCAAGCGAGCAAACGTCGTCTTGCCGACACCACTCGGCCCGCATAGTAAGGTATGCAATCCACGCGGCGGGTAGAGTATAGCCGCTTTGGCCTGTTGCACGGCCACCTTGAGGCCAGC
>DATLSW010000016.1:0-10630 GCA_035533955.1 Ktedonobacteraceae bacterium
GCGCTGATGGTTGTGGCTTCGATCCGGATGCTTCATTTCCAGGTCACCTCGGCCTGCGTTCTATGCGCGAGCGAGCGGCGAAGGTTGACGCGAGCTTTACTATTGAAAGCGCGCCCGGACAAGGCGCATGCATTGAAGCGCTTGTTGCTTTTCCGGTAGAGCGCGCGCGATGATCTCGCCAGGAACATCCATTTCTCATGGCAGACTTGTTTTCATCAAGATCATATATTATAATATTATAGAGAGGAGCTTCATATGAACGCTTATCTTGATACCAATGATCATGCGTCGCTTGCTCAAGGCGAGGCGTTGCCGATCAATCGGGAATTGCCTGTCCCGCTGCATCACCAGGTGCGCGGCTATTTGCTCGGATGTATCGAGCGCGGTGAGTTGCCGCCCGGCGAGCGGCTTTTGCAGGAACGCGAATATGCTGCCCGTTTCGGCATCAGCCTGGCTCCTGTGCGGCAGGCGATGCTTGATCTTGTTAAAGAGGGCTATCTCTATCGCGTCCCTGGCAAGGGTACCTTCGTCCGTGAGCAAAGGGTCGAGGAAAAGATTAACATCCTCGCAAGCTTTTCGGAAAGTATGCGGGCTAAGGGACTGCATGCCGCGCTGCGTATCATTGAGCAGCGCGTTGGCGGTGTGCCTCCCGCGCTCCGGGCGGTGATTCCTGGCAGCGATCAACCTTTTCTCATAGTGCAACGTCTCGCCATGCTGGGCGGTGAGGCCATTGCGCTCCTCTCCTCGTATCTCCCGGCTCAGCTTGTACCCGGACTGGAAACGCTCGATCTCGCTGATCAGTCCCTCTATCGCACGCTGGAAGAACGCTATAGTATTGTGCTAGCGCGTGCCGAGAGCGTCATAGAAGTGGTGCGCTGCCGCGGCGCCCAAGCAGCGCTGCTGGGCATTCCAGCAGGGACACCGCTGCTGCAAGTGGAGGGCAACACCTACGACATAGAAGACCAGTTTGTCGAGTTTTCGCGTGTTCTCTACCGGGCCGACCGTTTCCGGTTCACCATTGAAAGCTTCCGGCGCGACGAGCGGATCGTACATCTCATCGGCGCTCCGGACAGAGAGGAGAGCGCATCACCATGAGCAAAGCTTCTTCAGCGATTGAAGGCAGCGAGGGCAAGACCTTTCTCCGTAACGCAACGGGGCTGGTGAGAGAGGTGTCCTTGCTCGATGCCTTCATTATGAACACCTTCGGCATGAATGTTGCCGTCGGTTCCGTCTTCCTCTTCATGCAGGCTCCGGCCTATTTCCCCCAGGGCAATATGCTGGTAGCCGTGATCATCGGCACCGTCATTATGGCATTTACCCTTCTCTGGGTCTATTCCACTTTTGCCGCGTCCATGCCTCGTTCCGGCGGCGATTATGTCTTCGTGAGTCGCACGCTGCATCCTTTTCTCGGCTGGTTGCTGGGTTGGAGCCAGGGCATGTGGCTGATCTTCTTCTGGATTGGCTTTAACGCCTGGTTCGCCCTGACCTTTGCCGTGCCGGTCGCGCTTTCCACTATCGGCGCTGTGACCGGGCAGGCATTGTGGGTGACGTTGAGTACTGATCTGCTGGCCTCGTTCTCTATCCTGGGCATCACCGCGCAATGGTGGGTGCTGATTTTCGGCACGCTGATCAATATCGGCTTCGCGGCGTTGCTCATTCTGGGCGGGCAAAGCTTCTGGCGCTGGCAAAAAGTGTTCTTCCTCTTCGCGGGCGGCAGCGTGATCCTGGCGATTCTCCTGCTGCTTATTTTGGGAGGTCACATCCCCAGCGCGTGGAACAGCTTCGCGCTACAGAACAAAGGGCTGCCATTCAACCAGATCATTCCCACGGCGGTGAAGCATGGCTATACACTGCCGGGAGGTTTCAACCTGTTCGATACGCTGCTGATGCTGCCGTGGGTCTTTTTCGTCGTGGGCTACGCGCAAGGTTCCGCGCAGATCGGCGGCGAAGTCAAGCGCGCCTCGCGCGTGCAATATCTGGCGATGGTGGGCGGTGTGCTGGTCAACGGCCTCGTGATGGCGCTGCTCGTGATTGTCTTTGAGCAGGCAGTTGGCGTGAAATGGATTGGCAGCCTGGGCTACCTGGTGAATAACGCTCCGAACACGCTCAATCTGCCGGGGAGCGTGCAGCCAAGCTTCAACTTCATCGTAAGCCTGCTATCAGGCACAGTGATTGTGCCGCTTTTCATTGGCATTGGCTTCATCCTGTGGGCGTTGATGGGTACGCCGCTCTCCGAATTACAGGCGACCCGCTACATTCTGGCCTGGGCGGTTGATCGCACCATCCCCGCGCAGTTGGGCGACGTGAGCGAGAAGTATCATTCGCCCGTCAAGGCCATCATTTTCTGCACCGTGACCGGCACAATTGCCCTGTTTGCCCTGGTGTTCGTCCCGCAGGCCAGCTTGCTGGGGGCATTGTTGGCGCAGGTCGCTGCCTTTATCCTGGTGTCGGTTGCCGGTATTGCTTTCCCCTTCCGACTGCGTCGTATCTGGGAGTCGGGCGGCGGCCATCGTATCCTCGGCCTGCCGTCGGTGATGCTGGCCGGTATCGGCGGCGTCATCGTGCTTGGCGCGCTTCTGCTGCTGTTCATCTTCAACAGCACGATCAATTCGACGTTTGGGGTAACGGCGCGTCTCTCGCTTTCCTTCATGATCGGCGTGGTGATTGTCGGTGTTCTCTGGTACATCGGAGCGTATATCGTGAATCGCAGCAGGGGCATCGATCTGGGCCTGGCCTATCGAGAAATTCCGCCGGAGTAAAGGTAGCACATGGAGCGTATAAGCGATCAGCTTGCCGACGCGCGGGTAACGCCCGCCAGTCACCCGCGTATTGTGATTGTTGGTAATTTGACCATTGATGACGTTGTGTTGCCCGATGGGACAACACACATGGCGAGTGCTGGCGGCAACAGCCTGTACGCCGCGCTCGGCGCTCGTCTCTGGCAACCGGACGTGGGCATCGTGACGCGGCGCGGCGAAGATTTCCCCCACGATCTCAGCGCCGCTTTGCACGCGCTCGGCGTGGCAACCGATGGTATCGTCGATATTGCCGGTCCAACCGTGCGCAACTGGGTCATCTACGAGGCTAATGGCGAGCGTCATTGGCTCTATCGCACGCCGCGCCAGCGTTCGCGCGAAGTAGCGGTGCAACCCGGTGATCTGCCGCACGCGTGGCTGGAGGCCGATCCGCCGCCTGTGGTACATATCACGGCCATGCCCATCGTTGCCGCCGAGGCCATCGTCGAGACGGTGCGCTTGCTTGCTCCGCGCGCCGTGATTACGCTGGACACGCACGAGGACTACGTGCGCGACTACCGCCAGCGTTTGCGCGCGCTGGCCGCGCGCGTCGATGCCTTTCTGCCCAGCCGCTCAGAAGTAGCCGATCTGGTTGGTTACGATGAGCCGCTGCGCGCCCTGGGCGACCTGGCGTCTTTGCCGACGCCGCTGATCGTCATCAAAATGGGCGCGGATGGCGCGCTGCTCTGGGATAAGGCAAAGCAGGCGCTGCACGAGGTCGGAGTCGCGCCCGGCCCGGTGGTCGATGTGACGGGCGCGGGCGATGCCTTCTGCGGCGGCTTCGCGGCGGCTCTCTCGCTCGGTTGCGACGCGCTGGATGCCGCGCGGCGCGGCGCGCTCTCCGCCGCTTGCGCCGTGGCTGGCTTCAGTTCCCTGCGGCTCGCCCAGGTCGATCCCGTCGAGGTACAGGAGAGCATATTGCGCGCTCCACCGCCAATACACGCCTTGTCCATGCCTTCTGAGCAAGTGCAGGTGGCCGTGCCGGGCGCGGATCGCGGCATCAGCAGCGCCATCGACATGATGCGTCAGGAGATCGCCATGATCCCCGGCTTGCTAGCCGCGCAACTGGAGACGCTGCGCGATCCGCTTGTCGCGCTGGCCCGGCAGTTAGAGAGCGCTGGTATCGAACACCTGTATTTTACCGGCTGCGGCGATTCAGCTTTCGCCGGAGCGGCTGCCACACTGGCATTTCAAAAGTACGCCGGGATTCATGCCGAAAGCGTTCATGCCCTTGACATGGCGCGCTACAGGGTGCGTTTCTTGCCCGCGCGCAGCGCCGTGATGGGCATTTCGTTTTCCGGCAAAGTCGGGCGCACCATTGAGGCCGCCATGCAGGCGCGTCGCTTTGGGCTGCGCGTGCTGGCGCTCACCGGCAGCGCGGATTCGCCGCTGGCGCAAGAGGCAAGCGACATCATTCAGCTTTCCGTGCCGACGCTGGGCTATTCTCCTGGCACAAGCACCTATCTGGCGATGCTGGCGGCCCTCCTCGAGCTGGCCGTCGTGTGGGGTGAATTGCGCGACGGCACAACATGGGCGCGCTCCCTGCTCTGGAACATGCCGGATCTCGCGCGCCAAACCTTGACGAACGTGGACGAGCCGGCGCGACTGCTGGCTGAACGCTTCGCGCCGCGCCCCTGGATCACGTTTTTGGGAGCCGGGCCGAATCTGGCAACGGCCCGCTTTGGCGCGGCCAAACTGTTCGAGGGGCCGCAGAAACTGGGCGTGGCGACGAATATCGAGGAATGGGCGCACGAACAGTATTTCGTGAGCGGGCCGGACACACCGGCGCTGCTGATCGCTCCTTCCGGCGCGTCCTTTGATCGCGCCTGTGAAATTCTCTCGGAGTTGCGTTTCATCGGCGCGGATGTCGCTTTCATCAGCGACGCGCGTCCGCCGCTTGAGCCGCGCGCGTTCTTTCCCCTGGCGGAGAGTCCCGAAGCGTTCTCACCGCTGCTGGCCGCGCTGCCGCTCAACCTTTTCGCCTTCTACCTGTCGCGAGCCAGCGGACAGGAGCGTTTCGCGTTCTCCAACCCGGAAGCCGCGCGCGAACATTACGAAACCATTCATCGTGTGACGCGAGGAGAGCCAGCGTGAACGACAGCGAAATTAAGCAGGTATTAGAGGTCGGCGTCATGGGTTCGGCCAGTCTGTCAGAGGGCGATCCGCGTTGGACGCAAGCACACCGGCTCGGCATACTGCTGGCCCAGGAAGGCTTTGCCATCGTGACGGGTGGCTACGCCGGCCTCATGTCCGCCGTCAGCCAGGGCGCGCACGAGGCTGGCGGCAGGGTCGCGGGTCTGCCGATGCGCCACTGGACGAATGTGCAGCCAAATTCCTGGAACGCCGAGCTGCGCTGGTCAGTGAATTATGGCGAACGCATCAATCACATCCTGCACTGCGACGCCATCATCGCTTTGCCGGGCGGCGTCGGCACGCTCTCCGAAATGGCGCTCGTCTGGGCTACCATCCAGACGGAACCGCGTAGTCAGCCCCTGATATTGTTCGGAGAATGCTGGCCGCCTGTAATAGAGGCTATCCGCGCTAACCTGGTTGTGGGCGATCATGATCTGCGCCTCCTACGCTTTGCGGCCGGCCCGGAAGAGGCTATCCGCGAGCTGCACGCGGGGCTGCGGGAGGATCGGCGCTCAGGACACGGCCCGCGCGGCTGATGGCAATTCTCGAATAGGGTCTCCATCATTCGGGCGACGTGCAGTAGGGGCGTGGGCTTGCCCCGCCCGATGTCAGAGAGGCTCACATGGGCTTGCTCCGCCCGATGTCAGAGAGGCTCACATGGGCTTGCCCCGCCCGATGTCAGGGAGGCTCACTTGCCCCGCCCGATGTCAGAGAGGCTCACTTGCCCCGCCCGATGTCAGAGAGGCTCACATGGGCGGGGCAAGCCCACGCCCCTACTGCACGTCGCAACACATTGCCCTGCATGGATGACGAGCTATCAAATATCCCACGTTTCGTAGAATGCGCGCTCGCGGCTTTCCAGGTTGGGAATGGCGATTCCGCGCGCCAGTTGCTCGAAATGCGGCGTTGTCAGGTGATCCTCGTAGCCGCTCCGGTCGGTATATTGCTCGTAGAGAAAAAAAGTACGCGGCTCATCCGGCGAGCGATGCACGATGTACTGTAGCATTTTTGGCTCCTGGCGTGATAGCGGCGCCAATTGTTCAAGCACACGCACGACAGTAGTTTCTTGTCCCTCTTTGGCGCGCCAGATGGCGGCAACAACAAAAGCCATGTGAACATTCTCCTTTCTTACAATATGCCTGTCCCCTGTATGGGGTGGGCCAGGAATGTAACGTGCATTGCTGTGCCATAGCTACCGGCGTCGCGCTTTGCCGGTAATTCTGGATAGCAAATGCGGCATCCAATCTTGCAGGCGCTGTTGCTGGCTCTCGCTTGTTGCTTTGCCTCCGTAACGTTCCTCCGCGTAGGCGCGGGTCAGCGACTCCAGCATGGTCGCGACGGGTGGCGCGGCTTCCGCGGCTTGCGCGGGCGACGTTCCCATTCCTGGCGCGTGTTGCTGCATATGCCGCAGCAAACGGCGCTGGTATTCGTTGGGCGTCTCGGCGGGGCTGCGCGCCAGCATTTCACTCGTCTGCGCGGTCTCCTGCAAGAGCGCGCGGTAACGCGCGCGGGCGGAGTGCGGATCGAGTGGTTCAAGGGCAGGCCCGGACGCTGCCTGACGTTTGCGCCGGTTGCGCCACGCGCGCCAACGCTCGGCCAGCAGCGAACGCGCGTCCAGCCCCTCGCGTATCTCCTCGACGCCCCCGTCGTCACTATTCCTGAGCCAGCGCTGCATCGTTCTGACCACAATGAAGAGAATCGCGAGCAGAATTAGCGCCAGCAGAACCCAGCGGCCAATGGTAATGACCTGGGCAATGATCGCCGTCGTGGCGGCGGTTGGTGGAGCGCGGCGATTCGGAATCGGGCTGGTTGGTATCTGTATCGGTTTGGCTGGTGTTTCGCGTAGTAAACCTACGATAAAAGAGACGAAGTAAAAGATGGGTGAGAGCAGAAAGACGAGTCCGTAGAGTAGCCAGTTCAAGACGGTGAGGCTGGCGCTCCAGACGGGATCGAGCGCGGTAACGACGGCTTCGAGCGTGCTGAACGAGAAGATCGATTCGATGATGATTACCAGGACGATCAGCATTGTGCCAAAGATGGTCAGGGCCAGCAGCCAGGAGCGCGTCGGATCGGTATGCGCCTCATCCGCGCTGGCGCGAGCGAGGCGCAGCGTTCCCAGGCGCGCCAGCGAAACCGCGATCAAGCCGCTCAGGAAGAAGATAGGCAAAGCGGTCGGCAGCGCGGCGCGCAGCGACGGCAGCCCCGGTAGGATGGTCACGATCAATAAAGCGCCGAGAACGATGCCGAAGCCGATCTTGAAGGGCAGGGCGACGCTGTTGTACTCAAAACCTCTCTGCGCGTGCGCGATACCGCGCCGCCATAGCCAGGTGATCAGCACAAACAGGATCAGCGCCTGCACGATACCTTGCCCTTGTAGCAACGCTGGTCCAATCAGGACAGCAAGCGCGGCTACCCATCCGACGATCAGCAGCGTATTCGCGCTATTTTTGGTAAAGACACGGCGTGTGAGATATTCTACGAGCATGGCCCACCAGATCAAACCAAGCTCAAGCAGCGTGATCCCGCCAGCCCCCAGCGGCGGCGCGTTCGTACCGACGAAGATCCGCGCCGCCAGGATCACCAGCAGCGCCAGCGGCTGCGCCTCCATTGCGCTCAGCGCGATGGGGATAGCGAACCGCTCAACCCATGATGAGGAGCGGCGCGTTCCGGGCGTCGTCGGCGGATTCCGCGTCTCCGGCGTGCTTGACAAGCTCATGCCATACCTCCCTTCCGCCGAGATGATACACGGGTAGATCGTAGGTCTCTGTCCCGATTTTGCTATTCGCGTCGCCCGTTAGCGCCAGGTGGACGGCGCAGCCATGCCGCCGCAGCTCTATCAGGCGTTCGATGGTTGCCTCGTTCAGCGCCGCCCCGGCGCTCACCAGCACAACCGTCGTGCCGATGGGCAGTGTCGCCTGCTCGAGTTCGATCAAGCCATCAATCGGCGAGCCAAAATAGGCCAGCAGGCGACCGAGCGCCGAGAGAATGCGTTCGCGCTGCGCGCTGTCGCTTGCCATTGGAATACGTGTCCGGTGCATAAAAGTCAGAGCCGCAATGGTCGAACCTTGCGCGATTTTGATCTCGTCTCCTTCGGCGGATTGCTCAGTTCCTAGCCCTGCCAGGAGGCTGTTGGCGAGTAATCCCACGCTGTAGCCCTCGTCGAGTCCCCACAGCGCCAGCGAGGCGGCTGCCGAAATGGTGAGTTCCTGTATGTCGCGATCCAGGCCCATCCATGCATCCTGATAGGAGTTGATGTCCAGCAGGATCAGCAGGCGATACTGGCTGCTCGGCTCGTAGACCTTGCTTTGCAGTTCGCCCAGCCGCGCCGTCGCTTTCCAATGAATGCGCCGTGGATCGTCGCCGCGCACATACTCGCGCACACCGGCGACGCGCAGCGGGTCTTCGATCAGGCGGCGCGGCGTGGCGTAGTCGCCAAAAGGATGGCGCGACGGCAGGCCGAATTTTTCCAACGGCGCGACAAGTGGGTAGACAAGCAGCGTGGTGCGCGCGTGTATCTGATCCTCGCGGATCAGCCAGCCGAAGGGATCACCGCTGCGCAGCGTAACCGGCCCGAAGCTATGCACGCCGCGCCTGGTACAGCCCACGCGGTAACGTCGCGTCACGCGCTGGAACGCCCACAGCGAAAAGGTGTGCGCCAGCAGCATCCGATTGACTTTGTACATGTGTGAAGCTCGCCCGGTCAGGAGCGTTAAATGCTCAGGGATTTCGTCTTCGACCTCTAGCCAGGGCAGAGGCAGGATTTTTTGATTCTCCACGCTGATCGAGAGCGTGAGCGTCTCGCCGAAGAACGCGCGCGGCTGGCTGAGTTGCTGGCGAAAGACGAGGCTGCGCAGCGCGTAACGATACCAGATTTCCGGCACGACGCCGATCACCAGCGCGAACAGCGCCGCCAGAAAGGCAATCGCTTGATGCGCCAGGATGCTGAAGATCAGCAGCAGAGCCGCCAGGAAGTACCAGGGACGGCGTTTGATGAGCGTATCGTCGTCATTGTGCGTGAGGTCGCTATCCATGCGCGTTATCTCTTTTGTGGTATGGCAATGGTTTCGACGGGTACGGGTGTCGCGGCAATGATTTCCGCGATGATGGCCTCGCTGGCTCCGCCGCGCAAGCGCGTGCGTGTCGTCGTCAGGATGCGATGCGCTAGCACGCTGGGAGCCAGCCGTTTGATATCATCCGGCATGACATACTCGCGTCCCTGCATGGCCGCGTAGGCTTCACAGGCGCGATAGAGCGCGAGCGTGCCGCGCGGGCTGATGCCGAGGCTCACGCCAGCGTGTGCGCGCGTGGCGCGCACGATAGCCAGCAGATAGCGTTCGACGGCAGGCTGCCATTGCACCTGGCGCACTGCCTGCTGGAGGGCCGTCATCTCTTCAGCGGAGACCACGGCTTGCAGCGATTCCAGCGGATCGTCGTTCTTGAACCGGTGCAGAATCGCCTCCTCCTCGTCTTCGGAAGGATAGCCGACGCGCAGGCGCAGCAGAAAGCGATCAAGCTGCGCTTCAGGTAGAGGGAACGTGCCTTCCAGCTCGATAGGATTCTGCGTCGCCAGTACCAGATAGGGTCGTGGCAGAGGCAGCGTCTCGCGCTCGACCGTGACCTGCCGCTCGCCCATCGCTTCGAGCAGGGCCGATTGCGTGCGCGGTGTCGCCCGGTTGATCTCATCAACTAGTAGCACTTGCGCGAAGATCGGCCCTTGCCGGAACACGAACGCACTTTGCTGCTGATCAAAGTAGCTGACGCCCGTCAGATCTGTCGGTAGCAGATCAGGAGTTCCCTGCACGCGCTGAAATGTCGCGTCGATCGAGCGCGCCAGGGCCTTCGCCATCACCGTTTTTCCCATCCCCGGCACATCTTCGAGCAAGACATGTCCATCGGAGAGCAGCGCGACCAGCAAGAAATCAATCACGTCATCTTTGCCGATAATGACGCGCGCGACATTGGCGCGCACTGTCTCAGCCAGGGCTTGCACATCGCCGATAGTCATGGGAGCAGGCTCATCCATCATGTAGATACAACTCCTATCAGGATTATTGCTAGTCATCATTGCATAAAAAAAGCCTCTATAACGTTATATCCTACGCTATAGAAGCTATCATCCACAAGGGCGGTTTTTGGCGAGCCTCAGCGCCAGGAGCATGGTTGTCTTGAGCTATCTGTGCTGTATATTATAGCGTATAACTTGCACAGTGTCTAATGAGGCTCGCAGCGAAATGCCCTAGACCTGCTGATGTTCCATCAATACTTCCTGTACCGTCTGCACAAACTCCTCTTCGGTAAACGGTTTGGGTAGATAGCGATCCGCGCCCTGGCGCAATCCCCAGGTCTGATCCATCTTCGTAGTTTTACTACTCACCATAATAATGGGCAGCGTATGTTGGGGATCGACGGCTCGCAACTGGCGGCAGATGCCGTAGCCGCTTACTCCGGGCAAGACCACGTCCAGGACGAGGCAGTGAGGTCGTTCCTGGAACGTCTTCTGCAATCCTTCGTTGCCATCAGCCGCCGTGATAACCTGGTATCCTGCCCTGCGTAAGGCTTGCGACATAAACTGGGATGATGAAGCGCTATCATCGACAATAAGAACTTTGGGTGTGTTGAACATTATTGCTCACCTTCTAAGGTTAAAAAACATTGTGTACACAATAGTATACGCCATAAATGGCAAAATCCTTACTATTACG
>DATLSW010000017.1:0-19718 GCA_035533955.1 Ktedonobacteraceae bacterium
GGTCTGCTCAAAAACCACTGTCTCGCGCAAGCGGTATCAGACAGCAATTTTGGCGAGATACGGCGGCAGTTGGAGTACAAAGCAGCGTGGCACGGTGTCCAGATTGTCACGATAGACCGCTTCTATCCCTCATCGAAAACCTGTTCAGCCTGTGGCTACGTCAAGTCTGAACTGCGGTTGAGTGAGCGCACCTTCATCTGTGAGGAATGCGGAACGGTACTGGATCGTGACCTGAACGCGGCTACTAATCTGAGAAATGAAGCTTTACGTACCGCCAGTTCGGTGGGAACTTACGCCTGTGGAGCGGGCGGCTCTGGCTCTCTGGCAACAGAGAGTGAAACTGCCCGCGTTGAAGCAGGAACCAACCCGCATTTGGGCCTGTCCTAAATGTCTAAGTATTGGAGAACGGATACTAGTAACGAAAGGCAGTCTGCTATGGGATTTCATCCGTTTGATATAGTCATTTTTGTCGGCATTGGTCTGCTTATCTTTGGACCACAGGCTCTCCTCAAGTGGTCACGCGGCGCTGGAAAAGGCATGAAGCAGGTGAACGCGCTGAAAGACCAGGTGTTGTCTGAGTTGCCGCTGAATGAAATATCTGAAATATCGCGCCAGATACCGCGCATCCCCACGAATCCGCTGCAAATGGCGCAGATGTTACTGATGCCTCCTGCGGAGCCAAAGCAAGAGCAACTTGGGAAGACCAAAAAAGTAGAGACAAAAGAATAAAAGGCTCAGGGCTATTCCCTTTTCATACTAATCTATCTGTCTTTTTGGAAATCAAGATCAAACTCACTCTTCAGCCCCTGCCGTCCAGTTTCCGTGAGACATATTGCCCTGCTGGAAGGAAGGCGCTCGATCCATGTTAGATCAAGGAGACGTTTCGTGAACGCAGCGCCAAACGCACCCGCTACATGATGCCTGCGTTCGCTCCAGTCGATATGAAAGGGTACAATGAGCGATCTTTGCTTCTTAAAATCGGCGCTGTCGATCCCAAACTCGTGCATCCACTGTTTCCCGTCGTCAGTAATGATGTAGCCTTCATCGAAAGCATCCAGAATGCGCTTTTCCACCAACACCTCCGAGAGTGAGACGCCGAGCTTGCCCGCGAGATGGTTGTAGCACATCCGGGCCGCGCGTACCGCTTCCGCCGTTGCCGACTCGCGCAGCGAACGCACTGGCGCGGCTGGCGCAAGGCTAGCCAGGCTTTCAATGATCTGGATGATACGCGGATCTGCCTGCCGATAATAGCGATGCCGCCCTTGTTTCACGACAACCAGGAACCCAGCATCAACGAGTTTTGCCAGGTGCGCGCTGGCCGTTGAAGCTTTGACACGCGCGCGCCGCGCCAATTCTCCAGCGGGAAGCGCCCGGCCATCGCTGAGCGCGATCAGTATGCTCGCACGGGTTGGATCGGCAAGCACCGCGGCGATTGGGACGATATCGATATCTCCAGGCATTTTTACTTCTCCAGTTTTTCAAGCTGAGCTAACAGGATAGTTAGAGGCAAAGCGCTGACATGCATCCTTCTCATTGCTACTTACCAGTATAAACCGGAAATACTTTGATGCAACATGAAATATCCGCGTTTTTATATGCTTTCCAGGAATGCCTGGACAATGCGATTGAATTGCTCCGGCTGCTCCATGCTGACCATGTGCGCGGCTCCCGCGATGATCTCCAACCGCGCGTCAGGTAGCTCAGTGGTCAACTGACGCGCCAGGGCAATCTTTTCGGGGAGATCGCAGTCTCCCACGATAACGAGCGTCGGCACGCGGATTTCAGCCAGCCGTGTGATAGCAGGTGGCTGTAGCTCCTGGTCGTCTGTCTCTACCGGTATGGGAACGGTAAAGGCATGATATTGCATCTCGTAGACCCGCTGGCGCACCTCTGGATCGACTTGCTCTGGCGTGCGACGCGGCCCATCAACCCACATGCGCATGTTGAGTTCGGTCGCGCCTGCCAGGTCGCCGCGCTCAAACAGTGCCTCTTCTTCCTCGTTAAAACGCAGCACATCTGGCGATGGCTGCGTGCCGCCAATGCTGGGCGCGATCAGCACGAGTGACTCCACCATCTCAGGATGAGCGAGCGTGAAATCGACGGCGATCTTGCCGCCAAAGGATGGCGCGATCACATGCGCTTTCTCCACCTGGAGCGAGCGCAGTAGTTCTGCCGGGTCTTCATAGCTGATGAAAGGTCCGGCAGGAAATTGCGACCTGCCATAGCCGCGTAGATCATACCGGATAACCCGGTAGTGCTGAGCGAAAACTGGGATGTGATCATCCCACATGCTGCTGTCGGCAATCCCGGCATGCAGCAAGAGCAGAGGGTATCCTTGCCCGGTCACTTCATAGTAAAGCGGCGCTCCTTGCACATGCAGGAAGCCTGTTTTGGATGGATATTTCGCCACAAAAATCTCCCTATTTCCATTTCGTTGTTGTCGTCAACATTATAGTAGATAAAGTTTACTGACAGAACAAATTTGCCAGCTTCTATTAGAGGCTGGCAAATTTGTTCTGTCAATAAATGAATTTACGCCTGTTGGGCAACGGCTTCCTTTTGAACGGGAGCCTGCTGCACCGCGGCGAGGTCAATTTCGATATTTACCGTATCGCTCACGGCCCAGCCGCCGGCTTCAAGCGCGGCGTTCCAGTTCAGGCCGAAATCCTTGCGGTTGATGGTGGTTTTGCTGGTGAAGGCCGATCTCTGCAAACCGTACAGGTCCTTCAACTGGCCGTGATACTCTGCGTCGAACGTGACGGGCTTCGTAACACCATGAATTGTCAGATCGCCCAGAACCTTATAATGCGGTCCGCTGATGTGTTCAACCTTCGTACTCTTGAAGATGATTTTGGGGTATTTTTCGACGTCGAAGAAGTCGGGGGAGCGCAAGTGTCCGTCGCGTCTCTCATCGCGTGTATCGATGCTTGAGGCGTCAACTTCAGCCTCAACCCAGGAGTTAGCGGCGTTGTCTTCGTCGATGTGCAACTGGCCGCTCAAGACATTGAACTGTCCCCTTACGGTAGCGATCATCATATGTCTGACGGAAAAAGTTGCCTGTGAATGCGTTGCGTCAATGTTCCAAGCCATTGTGGTATGCTCCTCTATGTTTGTTCTTTACTTCTATTTCGTATAGTACTGCTAAATAGTAAGTAGCTGTACTAACTGTACGCAATGTTACCATAAAAACTTACCTTTGTCAAGTAGCTAATAAAAAATAAGTACCTGCAACTTGCCAGGACAGCGCGTTTGTCCTGGCAAGTTGCAGGTGCTTTCGATCAATCTGCTGATTAGTGTTCAATCAATGCTATGGCGTAGCAGGCAATGCCTTCCTGGTGGCCGACAAAGCCGAGACCATCGGTGGTGGTCGCTTTGACGCTGACCTGCTCAATGGGAATACGCAGGCGTTCGGCCAGGTGCAGACGCATGGTCGGGATGTACGGCGCGAGTTTGGGGCGTTCTGCTACGATCGTTATATCGATGTTGACGATGCTGTAACCATGCTGGAGCAGCAGATCAGCGGTGTAGTCGAGGAAAACGGCGCTGGGCTGATCTTTCCAGCGGGGATCGTTAGAAGGAAAATGGCTGCCGATATCACCGAGGGCGGCAGCGCCGAGCAGCGCGTCTACCACGGCGTGGATCGCCACATCGGCGTCCGAGTGACCGCCGAGGCCGCGTTCAGACGGCACAGTGACGCCGCCCAGCATCAGCGGGCGGTTCGCAACGAAGGCGTGGACGTCGTAGCCGATGCCGATGCGTGTGGTCATGAGCGCGCTCCTTGTTGGATAAGGGTTTCCGCCAGCGCCAGGTCATCCCGCGTCGTGATTTTGATGTTGCTATAAGTTCCCGGAAAAACGGCCACCGTGTGTCCCAGCCGTTCAAGCAGCGCGGCGTCGTCGGTTGCATCAGCTTGCGCTGCCGCACTGTGATGTGCGTCATGGATCAGGGAGAATGAAAAAACCTGCGGCGTCTGGATGGCCCAAAGTTCCGCGCGATCCAGCGTGGTATGAACTGTGCCGTCGTGTACGACTTTGATGGTATCCTTGACGGGAACAGCCGCGGTGGCCGCGCCATAGCGTTTGCCCGCCTCTAATCCGGCGGCAATGATTTCAGGTGTAACGAGAGGACGCGCCCCATCGTGGATCATGACCCACGCGGGCGGGGAAGCGAACCCGGCCAGGACATCGAGGCCACGGCGTACCGAATCCTGCCTGCGCGGGCCGCCGGGAATGATAGCGATGAGTTTTTGCCATTGTTCGCGTTCTCGCAGCGCGTCAGCGTCGGCGATCCGTTCGGCATTCAGCACCAGCACGATGATGTCGATGAGCGGCGACTCCTCGAAGACGTCAATGGTGCGCGCCAGAGTGATGCGCCCCGCCAGCGGTATCCAGAGCTTATCGCGGCCCTGCATCCGGCTGCTAGTCCCGGCGGCGACGATCACAACGGCGGTTCTGTCCTGCATAAGGTTAGAATTGTCTTTGTTTTGATGGCGTCTGCGGCGATGAACTTGGGCTGTTATTGCCCTGTTTGGGATGGGCGAAGATCATGCGCCCGGCGACGGTTTGCAGGACGCGCGTGACCGTCACTTCGATGACTGCTCCCATATATTGCCGTCCGCCTTCAACGACGATCATGGTGCCGTCATCCAGGTAGCCGACGCCCTGGCCCAGTTCTTTACCTTCCTGCATGATCTTGATCTCGATATCTTCCCCCGGCAGCAGGACGGGCTTGACCGCGTTCGCCAACTCGTTGATATTCAATACTTTGACGCCTTGTAGCTCTGCGACGCGATTGAGGTTGAAATCGTTGGTGATGATCGGGCAATGGAGATTTTGCGCCATTTTGACGAGCTTGCCGTCCACTTCGTCAACCTCATCAATGTTGGCGTCGGTGATCTCGATGGGAACGAGCGCTTCTTTTTGCAGCCGATTGAGCATTTCCAGTCCGCGCCTGCCGCGGTTGCGGCGCATGGCGTCGGCGGAGTCCGCGATATGCTGTAGCTCGTTCAGGACAAAGCGCGGCACGACAAGCGTACCGGAGATGAAGCCTGTCTGGCTGATGTCGGCGATGCGCCCATCAATAATGGCGCTGGTATCCAGCAATATCTGCGTCACAGGTTGTACCTGCGGCGTGGAACGATCTTTATGACGATCTTTGCCGCGTTCGCGCTCTTTCTCAGGCTCTTTCTCGCGCTCTTCCTCGCGTTCCCGTTCGCGTTCGCGGCGGCGGGCGAGCCAGCCGGTTTGGAAGAGGTGGGCTATGTCGTTCTTGCGCTGGACGGCCAGCGCCACACCCAGGCTGCCGCACACGACCGTACCGACGAAAGGCAGAATACGCCCCCAGATGCCCGGCAGGTTGACCAGAGGGATATCGAGCAAGAACGAGATGATTAGCCCCACGATCAGTCCAACGACGGCTGCCACCAGATCACTGGCGGCTGCTTCGCGCATCCAGCGATAGGGGACGACCGAGAGAAACGGTGACACGATAAACGCGATCACCGCTGCGATCACGCCGATGCCGATCACCCATTCAAATTGAAGGATCGGAAGCGTGTGATCGAGAAAGTAGATCGCGGCAACAATGATAATAGCGACGAGAGCCCCGATGAAACGGGTAAGTGTTTTGACTGACATCCCTGCATCCTCCGGTAAGGTGTGTCATATCGATGGGCGTGAGCGTTGGTCGTCTTGATAGACCGGCCATCGGCATGCACACACAAGGGGCTACGCATGGAGAGACAGGCAGGTGCGGTGAAGAATAAGAACAAGAATGATAATTCCAGCATGATAATGTTCCTGAACCTGCTAAGCCCGACCATTGAGTATGCCCGTTGATCTGCTAAAAATTTCTAACCCAATAATGGAGTATACACCTTTGTCGGCGTAGAATCAATAGCTTTTTCGCTGTATATCGATTCTACTCTTTAGTGTAGCGCAATTCCGAGCGCAACCGCAAGTGAACTGGCCGTGATAATCTTAAAATCGGCAGGAAGGTCGGAATCCGCGAGCTTTTTCTTGAGCTGCTCGCCGCCACCTGCTTTGGGAATGATGCAGCGCTTGAAGCCCAACCTGGCAGCCTCGCGGGCGCGGCTCTCCAGCCGACCCACAGGGCGTAAATCCCCGGAAAGACTGACTTCGCCGATCAGCGCCGTATCTGGCGAAATTGGCTTGTCAGAATAGCTGGAAGCAATAGCGGCGGCGAGGCCCAGGTCAATGGCTGGTTCATCCAGCGTGAAGCCTCCGACGACATTGGCGTAGACATCGTGGCTGCCGATGCCTAGTGCGGCGCGCTTCGTTAGCACAGCCAGCAACATCAGCAGACGGTTATGGTCGATGCCGTTGGTGATACTGCGTGGATAAGCGAGGTTGCTGGGCGTGACCAGTGCCTGCACCTCGACCAGGATGGGGCGTGTACCCTCCATGCTGACCACCACCGCCGAGCCATTCGCGATCTCCTCACGCTCGCTGCGATCAGACAAAAACACCGCCGATGGGTTGGAGACTTCTACCAATCCCTCGCCTTGCATTTCGAACACGCCCACCTCGTGCGTCGCGCCGAAGCGGTTCTTGACGCTGCGCAGCAAGCGATAGGTGTGATAGCGTTCGCCTTCCAGGTACAGCACGGTGTCTACGATATGTTCGAGGGCTTTGGGACCGGCTACCGTACCTTCTTTGGTGACGTGTCCAATGATAAAGATGGGCGTGCGCGTTCTTTTGGCGAGCTGCATCAGTTGCATCGTGCATTCGCGCACCTGGCTGATGCTCCCCGGCGCGGTCGGCAAATGGCTGCTGAGAACGGTCTGGATGGAATCGACGACGACGAACCTGGGTTCCAGGCGGTTCACAGCCTCGACAATCACCTCCAGTTCGATAGAGGCGAGCAGATAGAGCCGTTCGCCGGTGATGCCGAGACGCTCGGCGCGCATCTTCACCTGCTCGATCGACTCTTCGCCGGAAATATAGAGCGCCGTGCCGACCTCCTGAGCGATTGCGCCCGAAACTTGCAGCAGCAGTGTCGATTTGCCGATGCCCGGCTCGCCGCCGATCAGCGTGAGCGACCCGGCTACCAGGCCGCCGCCGAGAACGCGATTCATCTCGTCGTAGCCCACCGAGATGTGATGATATGGCTGCGGCTTGATCTCCGGCAGGACTATCGGCGACAGCGCTCCCTGCGCGAGAGACGCCGCGCCAATCGCCAGCGAGCGGCGTTGGGACGCTGCCGTCTGGGGTGCTTCCACCACTTCCTCGAACGTATTCCATGCGTTGCAATCGGGGCATTTGCCCATCCACTTGTTTTGTTCGCTGCCGCATTGCTGGCAGACGTATTTGATGCGTGTTTTTGCCATATGCCGTCTGTTTCTCACAAAAAAGGGGCATGATACAGGTAGATATCATGCCCCAATCACTCTCTAACGTTAGCCTTGCAGGGTCTCGCCGCCGCTGTCGCTGCCGCCTGCCGAGAGGGCCGCCTCGGGTGTGGCTGGCGCGGGCAACTGCTCGATGCGGTTGCGTACCTGGAGCAGCAGATCGTCGTCCTCAACGCTGGCCTCAATCAGATCGCCTGAGTGGAATTTCCCTTGCAGCAGTCCTTCCGCCAGGGGATCTTCGACCATGCGTTGGATAGTGCGCCGCAGCGGGCGCGCGCCGTACTGTGGATCGAAGCCTTTATCGATCAGGAAATCCTTTGCGTTTTGTGGCACAATCAGTTCTACCTGTTGCTCCGTCAACTGCGTACGCACGCGGTTGAGCAAAAGATCGATGATCGAGTACATCTCTTCGATACGCAGCGAATGGAAGACGATCACCTCGTCGATACGGTTGAGGAACTCCGGCTTGAAGGTGTTCTTCAGTTCGCCAAGCACCTTTCCTTTCATGCTCTCGTACTCGCTCTGATTCGCTTTAGCCTTGTCCTTCGACTGTTTGAAGCCGATGGAGGCTTCGCGATTCAGCAGAGCCGCGCCGACGTTCGACGTCATGATCACGATGGTGTTGCGGAAGTCTACCGTGCGCCCCTTTGCGTCGGTCAGCTTGCCGTCTTCCAGAATTTGGAGCAGCATGTTGAAGACGTCAGGATGGGCCTTTTCGATTTCATCGAGCAGGATCACGCTGTAGGACTTGCGGCGCACGGCCTCGGTCAATTGGCCGCCTTCTTCGTAACCGACATAGCCGGGAGGCGCGCCAACCAGGCGTGCGGCTGCATGGCGTTCCATGAACTCCGACATGTCGATCTTGATCAGAGAATCCTCGCTGCCGAACATGAATTCCGCCAGCGCCTTCGCCAGTTCGGACTTTCCAACGCCGGTCGGTCCCATGAAGATGAAGGAGCCGATAGGCCGTTTCGGGTCTTTCAAACCCGCACGAGCGCGGCGCACCGCACGTGCCACCTTTTCGATGGCTTCGTTCTGGGCAATAACGCGCGAGTGGAGCGCCTCTTCCATTTGCAGGAGTCGCTGCGACTCCTCCTGGGCGATGCGCATGACCGGGATGCCCGTCCACATCGAGACGATCTGGGCGATCTCTTCTTCGCCCACAGTCGGCTTGTCCGTGCCACGCTCGCTGTGCCAGCCGGATTCCAACTTGGAGATGCGGTCGCGCAACTTGAGTTCGCGGTCGCGCAGTTCTGCCGCCAGCTCGTATTCCTGCTGCTGGATCGCCGTCTCTTTCTCGCGCAGCACCGACTCAAGGCCCTTCTTCGACTCCTTGAGGTTGAGCGGCGCCAGCGAGTGCTGCATCCGCACGCGGCTGGATGCCTCGTCGATCAGGTCGATGGCCTTGTCAGGCAGGAAGCGGTCGGTGATATAGCGACTCGCCATGTCCGTTGCCGCCTTCAGCGCCTCGTCGGTGATCGTCAGGCGATGGTGCTCCTCGTAGCGCGGGCGAATGCCTTTGAGGATTTCGAGCGTTTCCTCGATGGTCGGCTCGCGCACGATCACTTCCTGGAAGCGGCGCTGTAGGGCGGCGTCGCGCTCGATGTACTTGCGGTATTCGTCGAGCGTGGTTGCGCCGATGCACTGCAATTCCCCGCGCGAGAGGGCCGGTTTCAGGATATTGGCCGCGTCAACGGCTCCTTCCGCCGCGCCTGCGCCCACGAGCGTATGGACTTCGTCGATAAAGATGATGCAATCACGGCTATTGCGAATCTCTTCGATGATCTTTTTCAGGCGCTCTTCAAACTCGCCGCGATACTTTGTGCCGGCGACGAGCGAACCCACGTCGAGGGTCAGCAGGCGTTTGCCGACCAGCGTTTCGGGAACCTCGCCGGATATCAGGCGCTGCGCTAATCCTTCAACGATGGCGGTTTTGCCGACACCCGGCTCGCCGATCAAGGCGGGATTGTTCTTGTTGCGCCGCGAAAGTATCTGGATGACGCGCTCGATCTCCTGATGGCGACCAATGACAGGATCGAGCGTACCCGCGCGTGCCGCTTGCGTCAGGTCGATGCCCATCTGATCGATGGTGGGAGTCTTCGAGTGCTTGGCGTCGCGCTCGTGCTGTCCGCCCGTCTGGCTGAGAATCTGGATCGTCTGAGAGCGAACTTTCTCCAGATTTACGCCCAGGCTTTCGAGAACGCCCGCGGCAATGCCCTCGCCTTCGCGCACCAACCCCAGTAAGAGATGCTCGGTGCCGATATAATGATGATTCAAGCGACGAGCTTCGTCTACGGCCAGCTCGATCACTTTCTTGGCGCGTGGAGTCAGGCCAATCTCGCCGAGAACGATGCGGTCTCCACGACCAATGATAAATTCAACGGCGCTGCGAACCTTGTTCAGCTCAACGCCGAGGCTACTTAGCACTTTTGCGGCAACGCCATCGCCTTCGCGTACAAGGCCCAGCAGCAGATGCTCTGTGCCGATGTAGTTATGTTGAAAGCGTTGCGCTTCTTCCTGAGCGAGGCTCAAAACCTTGCGTGCTCGCTCTGTAAACTTGTCAAATCTGTCGCGTTCATTCACCTGTTTATCACCCCCCTTTCAGTGGCAGAGGGTGGAACCGAGCCCTCTGTGTCGCCCAAGTAAACTGTGTAATGGATCATACAACACGCCTTCTGTAGCGTCAAGGAATCCAAGCAGCTAGCCTCCCGTCTATCAATATGAGACACGCAAAACCATGAGCCAATTTACCGAGAAACAAACAACCTCCTTACTGTCTTTCTTTATGGGCAGATGCAGCAAGGAGGTCACAATATCAGTTGTTCAAGTGCTGAAATCCCGGTAAATGGTGGAATGTTCTGTTAGATGCCTCCGTTGGTCATTTGTGTCATCGTACCCCTCAGCCTGGAGGGGATTCCAACTTATTCTCCGTCAAGAATATCCTTCATTAGGTATGATACAACACTCATCTACTAGCGTCAAGGAAAAGGGAAGTGAAAAACGTGTGAAATTCTCAATAAATTGCCGGTATGTGGGAAGGCCCCACATACCGGCAATTTATTGAGAATGCGCTTATTGCTCGGTTTTCTCGGTCTCGTCCTTTGTGCGTTGGCGAGCAGCGGCGCGGAACGCTTCCGCCATGGCCGTTGTCTCGCTGCTGCCTTCCGGCGGCAGATTGCTCAGCAATGGATTCTCAGGAGTGCGGCCTCCCTTGCCATCAGCACGTTTGGGCGCGTGTCCTTCTGGCTGAGCCGCGACATCCGCGCGCGGCGTTCCCACCTCTTCCAGGGATGGCATAGCTTTCTCTGCTGCTTGCGCCTGTGAGAGGGCAGTTACTTCAAGCTCGGTCATCTCAGCCGGTATCTCTTTCGCATCTGACTCATTGGCCTGTCGCAGGCTGAGACCTAAGCGGCGATGTTCGGCGTCGATGCGCAAGATGCGCAGTTGCAGCGGCGTCCCTTCGTGCAACGCCTGTTTGGGGTCCATGCCGGGCATCAGTTCTGAGAGATGGATCAGCCCTTCGATGCCATCTTCGATGCGCGCAAACGCGCCAAAAGGCGCGATCTTGGTCACAACGCCGGTGACGATCTGGCCGGGAGCATAGCGTTGCTCTACGGTTGTCCAGGGATCGACCTCGGCGCGCTTGATGGACAGCGCAATTTTCTTGCGCTCTTTGTCTACGCTGAGAACCTGGACCTCGACCTCCTGGCCGACATGCAGGACTTCGCTGGGATGGTTGACGCGGCTCCAGGCCAACTGGCTGATGTGGACCAGGCCGTCCGCACCGCCCAGGTCAACGAAGGCGCCAAAGTTGGCAAGATTGCTGACAATCCCTTTGCGCACTTCGCCCGGTTTCAGTTCGTCGAGTAGCTCTTCACGCCGCCTCTGCCGCCATTCCTGGATGGCGAGGCGTTCGGAGAGAATCAAGCGGTTGCGCGCTCGGTTGATCTCGATGATCTTCAACTGGAGTTCTTTGTCTTTCATGGACTGGAGCTTGGCCGCCGTCTCCTGGCTGTCGCCGCCTGCCGCCATTTCCTCGCGCTTCAAATTCATGATCTGCGAGATAGGCACAAAGCCCCGAATGCCGTTGACATCAACGATCAGGCCACCTTTGTTATGATCGATGACCCGCGCCTTCAACAGCTCGTTGCTGCGGTACTGCTCCTCGGCGATGCGCCATTGGCGTTCGGCCATAGCACGTCTGAGGGAAAGCACCGCGTGTCCATCCTGCGTCTCCGGCTGGATGATGTAAACGAGGACTTTGTCGTCCAGATGTAGCTCGCTAAACGAGCCATAGCCGTTAGGTGGCAACTCTCTCGTCGAGAGAACGCCTTCCGACTTGAGGCCGATATCGACCAGGATTTCGTCCTGGTCAATTCGCACGATCACGCCCTCGACCACGTCACCGCGTTTGATGGTGATGGGACTTGCTGCCTGCTCAAGCAAGGCCGCCATTTCGTTAAAGTCGCTCAGTTCCTCTTGAGAGTCGCGCCCCTCGTGTTCATGTTCTTCTAACATCGTCTGTACCCGCCCGCTATGATGATTTGCTGCTGGCATAGTCGAAAGGTCGCCGTGCTGACTGCTGTGCATGGGTAGAATACCCCCTTCGATCCACGGTAATTGCCCGGCCAGTGATGCAGTCGCTGATGCTATGACAGAATGTTGCCGTTCTACCTTGCGGCTGAACGCCTGGCAACGGTTTACCTTCGCAGCAGAACCCGCCTATGGGGAGTGCATCTCTGGCTATTGGCTTATCGGTGAGAGGTGACTTAGGCGGTGATCGTTCATCGTTTCGATCTTCTTGCTGACTTGCTGAGAAGAGCGCAGTATTGCTGAGTTACTACTACCCTACAAAACAATGCTACGAAACGACAAGTATTACCTGGTACGAACACAAAGTGAGCCTAAGATGCGCATACCCCTACTCGATGACTTAATTATACCAAAGCTTGCCCCTGAATGCAAGTAAATAGTACGCCTTTTTTGCCAATCTCCCCGCTGTTTTTCCGTTTGTCATATTGTATCATAGAAATGCAAGTGTTTGTGCTACAATGACGTGTATGAATGCATATGATATTCTTTCCGTTATTGCCTTGCTGCGCGACCGCCTGGAGCCGCCTGAGCGCGCTGCTAATTTGTCTGATACGCTCGCGGGAGAATATCCATTGGCGCGCAAAGCCGCGGTCCTTTTGGGGCTATTTGAGCAAGATGGGCAGATTTTCTTACCGTTTATTCGCCGTTCTTCGACATTGCGCTTGCATAGCGGGCAAATTGCCTTTCCAGGCGGCGCCGCCGATCCCACCGATCAGTCATTGGTAGAGACGGCGTTGCGAGAGGCGCGCGAGGAGATTGGATTAGACCCTTCAGGTGTGAAGGCGTTGGGCGTGTTGCGCCCCATGTTTACCGTGGTGAGCAATTTCCTGGTTGTGCCGGTCGTTGCCTATTTGCCGCGCGGGTTGGGTCAGGTGCAGCTACAAATGGGAGAGGTGGACGAACTGTTTCCTCTGCCGTTAGCTGGATTGAGCGATCCTGCCAATTTCCATAGCGAAATATGGACTCGCGATGGGCAACCCCGTACCGTGTACTTCTATGATGTCGCGGGCTATCGCGTCTGGGGGGTGACAGCGTACATCCTGCACACCTTTCTCGCAATACTGGACAGCGATACCCATTTGTCCTACTTCCCTTGATTCTTGCCGTGTGATCGCTACAATAGAAAAGAGTGAAAGAAGATATTTGTAGTGTGTGAGATAGTCCGTAGTGCGTGCTTTGTAGATTGTTTGAGAGAGATGCAAACGGTCTCGACGAATGGTAGATGGAGAAATGCCGTGTCACTGCCGACATCTGATGCCCAATCCCCGCAATCCTGGCCTCATCATCCAAAACTTACCCCTCCTCTACGCGCTAATCCTACTACTGTGCCTTCTTCCCTGCCCCAAACGGCTCACTTGATGTCGCCACCGTCTCCGTCTACCGCTGACCTCGTCGAAGATGATGACTATGACCGAGCTATTGATTTCGCATCTCATTCCTGGGATCTAGCAACGGGAGGTTTGAAAACTCTAACCGCGAAACGAGAGTTTCCTTCGTTGATTGATCGGCGTCCGACAAGTGTAATGCCGGATGCGGCGTCAGCAGCGCCGCGTACTTCTATCTTCTTGCTGGTAATTCTGATCTGCGTGATCCTGATGCTGATCAGCGGAGGAATCATTCTCTTCATCATGCTGCAATCCTGAACGATCTGAATCTAAAAAGTAACAGCAAACAATCAAGCGCGCGCTGCCGGTATGCCATGCAAGTCGGCAGCGCTGCGTACAGCTTTGACGATGGCTCTGGCGAGCGTCGTCGCTGCCGCCGCTCCAATTATGCTGACCTGCGCCGCGTTCGCGAGTTCAGTCTTGTTTTCTTGTACTCGTTTTAAGGAGAGGGCGAAGACGGTATCGCCGTCGAACATGGTGTGCGCCGGGCGAATTGCCAGAGCGAGGCCATTGTGCGCCATCTGCGCCACTTTATTGACCTGCTCTTTGGTGAGCGCGGCGCTGGTTGCGACAACGGCGATGGTGGTATTGCTGAACGGGTTAGTGGCGATGAAGCCGCCGACAGGATTGCGCGCGCCCGCGATGATGTTTTGCGTTTGCGGATCGATGATATCACCCAGGGCATTAACGGCGACAATTGCGCCTACGATTGTGCCATCGCCAAGCTTCGTGCTGGCCGCGCCCAATCCGCCTTTCATGCACAAAGTCGGCCCGGCCATTTTGCCGACTGTCGCGCCCGTTCCCGCGCCGGCATTGCCTTGCTTGACGGGGCCGTCATTTGCTTGCTCGCAGGCGCGATAGCCGGCGCTGGCATCCGGGCGAATGGCCGCCGAGCCACAAGCGAGATCGAAAATGGCCGCTGCCGGGACAATCGGCACGCGCGCCACGCCCGTATCGACGCCAACGCCACGCTCTTCCAGGTAGCGCATGACGCCGCTCGCGGCATCCAACCCGAAGGCGCTGCCGCCGGTCAGCACAATAGCGTTGACTTCCTCGATTAAGCACATGGGCCGCAGCAGGTCGGTTTCGCGCGTGGCCGGCGCGCCGCCGCGCACATCTACGCCGCCGGTAAACGCGCTGTCGCACAGAATCACGGTGCAGCCCGTGCCAGCCTCCAGGTTGGTGTCATGGCCTATACGCAGGCCGGGAACATCGGTGATGTCGTCGTGCATCTAAGATTTTCTCCCTGATTTATTCTGCTCAGGCCGCTATTATATCAAGAACCAATGAAGGTGTGCAATTCAGCGCGCTACTGTGAGGGCCGAGGCTTTCGCTTCTCCCAAACAGGGCTCTCCTCCGTAATCAGACACCTGGGCAAATTGTTCAGACCGGGACGAGCATCACCATGAAAGTTGCTGCATATGGCCTTTGGGTGTGAAGAGACGACGTGTCATGCAATTGAGGCTAAGTTTGCCCTTTCCCTACTTTGATCTCAGATTGCCCGCCGCAGCCGCTCAATCGCCTGCGCCACGCTCTCGCGTTCATTATAAACGGCTGATCCGGCCACCAGCAGATTCGCGCCTGCTCGCACGGCCTGCGCCACAGTGGCTTCATGGATGCCGCCGTCCACTTCCAGGTCGCAGTGCAATCTTCTCTGGGTGATCTGCTGGTGCAGAAAAGCGATTTTGGGCAGCGTTTCGGGGATGAACTCTTGCCCGCCGAAGCCGGGATTAACCGTCATTACCAGGATCTGGTCGATCAGCGTCAGCATTTCCTGGAGCATAAAGCCGGGTGTCGAAGGATTGAGCGCGACGCCAGCCTGTTTCCCCGTCGCTTTGATCTGCTGAACGACGCGGTGCAGGTGCGGGCAAACTTCCTGGTGGACGATGATCACGTCGGCCCCGGCTTTAGCGAAATCCTCGATGTAGTCTTGCGGGTTCGCGATCATCAGATGCGCCTCAAGCGGGAGTGTGGTGCAGCGGCGCACCGCCGCGACGATCATTGGCCCCATCGTGATATTAGGAACGAAGTGGCCGTCCATGACGTCGATCTGGATGCGCTGCGCGCCTGCCGCCTCGGCCTCGCGTACCTGCTCGCCCAGGCGCGTAAAGTCGGCGGAGAGAATCGAGGGAACAATGCTGATCACCGCTTTAACCTCGCTGCCGCGTCTGTATCTAGCATCCAGACGACCTCGCCGTGTGGCGGGCGCACGATCTGGGATGGGTACTCGTCTGGCTCATACGCGCCTTCCAGCACGGCCTGGACAGCCTCGGCCTTCTCCGCGTCCGTCACCAGGAACAGCACATTGCGGGCGGCGTTGAGCAGCGGCGGCGTGAAGGTCAGACGGTCGGGAGGCGGCTTCGGCACGCTGACGGGCATCACGAGCCGCGTCTGCTCGTGAAGTGACGGCTGGTGTGGGAAAAGCGAGCAGGTATGCCCCTCCGGCCCCATGCCAAGCTGGAGCAGGTCGAAGCTGGGAATGCCGTTGGTGCCAAAGGTGCGCTGCATTTCCTGCGTATAGGCCAGGGAGGCAGCGTCGCGGTCCGCCTGATCGGCAGGCATACGATGCACCTGAGTGGCCGGGATCGGAATCTTGCTCAACAGTTGTTCGTGCGCCAGGGCATAATTGCTTTCGGGATCATCCGGCGGCACGCAGCGCTCGTCTGACCAGAAAATCTCGACTGACGTCCAATCGATCTGCTCGCGATAGGGCGTGTCGCCCAGCAGCCCATACAATGCTTTTGGCGTTGTGCCGCCGGAGAGCGCGATAGTGAAACGCCCGCGCGTGACGATAGACTCGTGGGCCAGGCGAGCGACATACTCTGCCGCAGCCTGGCTCAATGTCTCTTTATCAGGATAGACCATAAGGTTCATAATAAAACTCCTATCTATGATTGGCGAAGCGATGACTTGGAATGTTATCGCAGGAGAGCGGCTACTTCTTGTAGCGTTTCTTCAAATAGGAAATCATGGCCGAGTATCTCCAATTCCTCGCGCAGCAGTTCGCTCTCTTTGTGCGCCGCTGCCAGGCTCACGGTGCGTTGCGGGCGCGTTTCCTGCGTCAGCTCGACCGAAGTCAATACGTGATCGGGATCGCCCTCGCGGTCGATGGTAAAGGTCGCGCGCTTGCCCTCAGCGTTGCTCATCAGGCGTACCAGGCAGATCGAACCTGGCCGCATATGCGACTGCACCTGCGGACGAATGTCAATGGTCACGGTCTCTTGCGCGCTGAGTTTGCCGGTTTTGGCGCGCGGCGCGCCGACAGGATGCGCGCCGTTTGCCGCGGTGGCGCGTTCCAGTATCCAGTGGTACGTACCTGTTGCCGGATCGCGCTGCGTGGCTGACGCCGCTCGCGGGCTGATCGACCAGTTGAGGCTCCCCTTGAGCCAGGCGGCGAGCAGCAGCGCGCACGAGGGGTTGGGTGAAACGTCGCCTTCTGCGCTGCGAATTGGCATGGCAAGCGGCGCGGCGGCATGTTCAATCTCAATCGACGTGACGCCTGATAGATACGGTCGATAGTCCATGACATCGAAGAACTGCGCAATGAGCTGCCGCCACGGCGTGATGCGGCCCCAATTCATATCGCTGATGGCGCAATCCGGCGTCTCCTGGCAGAACGAGGCGAGCGTGAGGATGTCCTGTTCCGGGTGGAAAAAGCTGGTCGAGTCCACAATGACGCGGTTGCTTATTTCTACCAGACCCTTAAATGAAATGGTACTCTCGGCTGGCGGGTCGCCCAGCCACCAGAGATAGGTGGGCAGCTCAGGTTTGATCAGAGGCTGCAAGATATGTGCGATAGAACGCGAGGCAGAACCTGTTGTGATCAGCGTAATTTGCTCGAAGCAGTGGCGCATCAGGTCGGAAAGCATCGAGAAGCAGCGCAGTGTGATCCAGGAAGAAATGGATGCCGAGGGGATGGTCTCATCAAGAATGACCACCGCGACACGCGCCAGGTGCGTGCTGGCTAAGGCGCGCAGCAACTTGCTGGCCCGTTCGGCAGATTCAATGTCGGGCGCGCAAATGATCAGGTTCAGCACGCTGGTGCGAACGCCGCTGTTCTGACCAGTACGCATATTGTCGGCGGATATTTTCCAGAGGATGGACATTTCTTGCTCGATATCCGCGAATTGTACTGCTTTGCCCGCCCACGGGGAGCGTGGTCCTGGCAAGTTGGTGGCCTCATTCGTCATCTTTCGAATTCCCCTCATTTTTCAGAACGCCTTTGTTCTTTTTGGGTAGAACGGCTGTGTCCGTAATTATACGTTCAAAAGGTATGTATTAGTCCATTATACAAAAGGCGGGGCAGAGCTTACGCCCCTACGATAGGTGACGTTTTCGCTATTATGGGCGACGCCATCTGCGCCCATCGCGCCAGATGAATTCATCGGCGATCTGCGGTCCCCACGAGCCAGCGTCATAGGTCAGGATGGTTTCGCGCGGCTCGTTTTTCCACTCGTCGAGGATGCCCTGGATAAAGCCCCACTGCGCCTCAACCTCGTCGCGCCGCGTAAATAGCGTAGAGTCGCCCACCATGCAGTCCAGGATCAGGCGCTCGTAGGCTTCGGGCTGCTGGCGCACAAAGGATGAGCCATAGAAGAAATCCATGTTGACGGAGCGAATTTGCATCTCCGTGCCGGGAACTTTCGCGCCAAATTTCAACGAGATGCCTTCGTCCGGTTGGATACGCAGCACCAGAATGTTTGGCTCAACCTGTCCATGCGCCTCGCTGCGCTTGAACAGCATAAGGGGAGCCTGCTTGAATTGAATGGCGATCTCGGTGACTCGTTTGGGCAAATGTTTGCCTGTGCGCAGGTAAAACGGCACGTCGGCCCAGCGCCAGTTATCGATGAATATCTTCATGGCGACGTAGGTTTCGGTGGTTGAGGTCGGAGAAACACCCGCCTCTTCGGTATAGCCGCTGACGGGCTGCCCGCTGACCCAGCCAGGGCCGTACTGCGCGCGGATGGTCTGGGTGACGACATCTTTGCCGGTCAGGGGCTGCAAGGCATGCAATACTTTGACCTTCTCGTCGCGGACAGGGTTCGCGTCAAAAGCGATCGGCGGTTCCATCGCGACAAGGGTCAACAACTGCAGCATGTGATTCTGCACCATATCGCGAATAGCGCCGGATTCTTCATAATAGCTGCCGCGCCCTTCCAACCCGATATTTTCGGCGACGGTAATCTGCACATGATCGACGTAGCGCCGGTTCCACACTGGCTCAAAGATGCCATTTGCCAGGCGGAACACCAGAATGTTCTGTACGGTCTCTTTGCCGAGATAGTGATCGATGCGGTACACCTGTTCTTCGCGGAAGACCTTTGCCACCTGGCGATTCAGTTCGATGGCCGATCCCATGTCATGGCCGAATGGCTTCTCAACAATGATGCGCGTCCAGCCTTTGCGGTTCCTGTTGAGTCCGGCAGCGCCCAACCGCTGGATGATTTCGGGATACTGGCTGGGCGGCGTGGAAAGATAGAAAATCCGATTCCCGGCAGTGCCGCGTTCCTGGTCGAGTTGATTGAGCAGGCTATTCAGTCGTTCGTAGCCCGCCGGGTCGTGAAAAGCGGATTGCAGGTAATAGATGCCCGACGCGAAACTATCCCATACCTGCGGATTGACCGGTTTCTGGCGCGAATACTGGTTGATTGATTCCAGCGCTTGCTGGCGAAAGATATCGTCATTATACGGACGACGCGCGAAACCGATCACGGAAAAGCCTGCGGGCAGTGGATGTTCCAGCGCCAGGTTATAGAGCGCGGGCAATAATTTGCGGTGTGTCAGGTCTCCGGTCGCGCCGAAAATGACCATGGCACACGGCTCGGTGCTTTGTTTGATGCGCAATCCCTCGCGCAGGGGATTGGGAGCCTCTACTGCGCTTCGCTGAGGCATAAGAACAACTCCTCGTTTCAAGTAAATAAATGCAATAATTGAATGTGCTTTGCAACCTGACATCCCCAAGGGATGTCAGGTTGCAAAGCGTTCAAGCTATTTTTCAAGATTTATTTCATCATTGGTAAGCGCGCTGCCGCTCATCAGTGCGTGACCTGTTGTCCCGCGATAGCTTTCTTCTTGGTATCGATACCCTGGAACAACTGGTGGAACGAGTCGGCGAATTTCTGTACGCCTTCGTCCTGTAGTTGCTGCGTCACCTGGTCGTAGTGAATGCCGATGGCTTCGAGTGCGGCCAGTTCTTTGCGAGCCTGCTCAATATCATTCTCGACCGTAAGAGCGACCTTGCCATGATCGCGGAAGTTCTGGATGGTTTCCAGAGGCATCGTATCTACGGTATCGGGGCCGATCAGTTCTTCGGCGTAGAGAACATCGCGATAGGCCGGATTTTTTGTGCTGGTGCTGGCCCAGAGCGGTCG
>DATLSW010000018.1:0-12250 GCA_035533955.1 Ktedonobacteraceae bacterium
GTGGCAGCCGGGATACGCGCCGTGATGGGAAGAAACTCAGTAAAACAGGCTCATGAAAGGATACATCGCCCATGATCAATCCAAGTATTCTGGCTATTTTCGTCCTCGTTTTCGTCGGGCTAGGCGTCTACAACATCTACATCGGCCAGAAACGCATACGCGCGGCTCGCGCACAAGGCCAGCGCCTCCCCTGGTACAAGCAGATCAACTTTCTAACCGGCGTGGAATACGTGTTGCTGTCGCTAGTGTTTCTGATTAGCCTGGATTTCAAGGCGCTGCCGAAGGGGCTGCAAAGCGTTGTCATTCCCTTCTATTTTGTGGTATTGGCGCTTTCGGCGGTGCTGGCAGTGATGGTAATCTGGCGGGGCATCAGTAATGCGCGCCGCAGACCAGCGCCAAACACGCCGGCACAGAGCAACCATAAGAGGAATGGCACAGTAAAAGAGGTAGACACCACAAGCTACCTGACGCCCGAAGAACGAGCCGCGCGCATCGAGCGCCGCCGCAAACGTCGGCAAAACGCGGTTGCCGCGCGCCGCCGCAAAGCAGGCAAGGTAGGATAGACAAGGTTGCGCAGCCTCTGCAAATAGGTATATTTTCCTATATAAATAGCGTTTTCCGCTTATTCCCGTGGTTTTGGAGTAAACTTACCTACAGTGTACTCCAGTAACGATTATGAACGAACCATGTTCGCAGATTCAGTTATTTGAAAGGCGGTAGCGAGACGATGTCTACCTACGAAATGCCCGTTAAGAGAAACAGTCGAGAAGTATCACTCCCCTCAGAGGAGTATGTTGTTAAAGCGATGCCGCCGATCCTGGGATCAGTCGATATGGTCGCAACCTATTTGCTGATTGTCTTTTTCATAACCAACGCGAATACAGCGGTGAGCGGCGGCGCGGCGGCTTTTACCTTCCTGGCGATCGGGGCCGTCACCTTCTTTATTCCCTGCGTGATCGCGGCAGCCCAACTGGGAAGCATGTTCCCGTTCGAAGGCTCGCTGTATAACTGGACGCACAAAGCGTTCGGCGGATACTGGAGCTTTTTCGTAGCCTTCTGCGCCTGGTTCCCCGGCGTGCTGGTTATGATCAGCGCGGGTTCTGTCATCGTCAGCCTGATCCAGGGACTGAATCCCAACTGGCTGACAGATCCGCGCACGCAAGGTCTTGTGATTATCGGCCTGATCATCTTTGCTTGCATCGTCTCGACGCAGCGATTCCGCACTGTCCAGAATATCGTCAACGTCGCGGCCGGATTAACTTTGCTGGCAGTAGTATTGATCGGCATAGCTGGTATAGCATGGCTCCTGGTCGGCCATGCTTCGCAAACCAACTTTAGCCAGCCTGCCGGTTGGGGCATCAACTTCAACCCGCAAACAGGCAACATCAGTCTCTTCGGGCTGATTACCCTGGCCTATCTTGGCGTGGAATCCCCTCTCAACATGGGCGGCGAGATCGTCGAGCGTAAAACCGTGACGCGCCACCTGTTGTGGGGAACGCTGCTCGCCCTCGTCGGCTATTTCGTCGCCACCTTCTCCTTATTGGTAGTGGAAGGCCCCACGAATGGTACTTCGTACTTCGCTCTCATCAACGCAGTGAACACCGCGCTTGGCAAGCCGGTGGGCGATATTGTCTTCGTGTGCATTATGAGCTTTTTCGTGGTGACTATCGCGGTCTATGCCTTTACCTATTCTCGCTTATTGCTGGTGGCGGGCATCGATCAGCGTTTGCCAGTGGGTCTCGGCAAGCTGAACAGGAATCGCGTCCCACAAAACGCGGTTATCCTCCAGGCGGTTATTGCCTGCGTGATCACGGCGTTGATGTACTTCGTTGCCCCATACTTCACGACCTTTGGGTCAGCAGCCAATCTTTCAACCGATGTCTATAACATCACCCTGGCATCGTCCACACTGGTCTGGGCCATTTCGGCGATTTTCCTCTTTATCAACCTGGCCCGCTTCTACTTCATCGACCGAGTGAAATTTCTCAAGCAATTGATTTTCCCGCTTCCCGTTTTGTGGGGGGCCATTATCCTCGGAGCCAGTTCCTGTATCCTGGCGATTGTAGACACGCTGTTTTTCTCCTGGATTCCCACGTATATCAGCAATGGCAACTGGTGGTATATCATCGGCGGCCTGACTGTGGTATACCTCATCGTTGCTGCCGTCGGCAGTATGGTTGCCAGCAGCGAGGCAGCATGGGAAGGCGTGGCTCCCGAATAAAGAGGATGTTATTTGAATATCCATAAAAGCCAATACCGCTTAGAGCAGCATTGGCTTTTATGGATATTCAAATAGCCCGTTACCCGTTTCTGAGAAATACAGTCGCTAGAACGATGTATTGACACACTTCGATATACATGTTATTGTTGGAATGTACCCAGGCCCGGGTCTCGTCTCACGTAGATGGACTTGCGTATTTTGTGCTACTACATTGTCCCAGTGAAACTATGGCTTTGCCATGTTCTAGAAAGGGGGACTTTTCGTATTACTTTGATACATTCGCACTTATCAATTCAACTGACGTGAACTCCGTCGTGTGTCGCATGTATAACGTCAATCCTGAACCGCAGAAGTTTTTTGGAGGTTACACTTTCTATGGCAACAGCAGCCGAAAGTAGCAGCGAAGTTTTACGTTCAGAACGCATTGCGGGAGGCATTCTCTACAAGGTTCTGAACACGTTTGATCTGGTGGCTATTTTTATCGCCATCGTTCTTTTTATCACGAACTCGCCCGGTATTGCGGCCGCGGGTCCGGTGGCCTATATTTACCTGGTAGTAGGTTTCCTGACCTTCCTGATTCCAGGCGCTATCGTCGTCGGGCAGCTTGGGCGCATGTTCCCCAACGAAGGCTCGATCTATGTCTGGACGAACAAGGCATTTGGTCCATTCTGGGGCTTCTTCGCCGGATTCTGCGCCTGGTGGCCTGGCATTTTCGTCCTGGTAGTATGCGGGAGCCTTGTCAGCACCTTCATTACCGATCTATTTGCCAGGTTGGGCGTGAATGGTGTTCTAGCCGAACCCTGGCAACTGGGCCTGGTGATCCTTGCCGTTACGGCCATTTCTTTCGGGCTCTCCGCCGTCCGTTTCCGCGCCGCGCAGAACATGGTCAATATCATGTTCATCGTCTACGGAGCCGCCATTGTACTGATCGGCCTGGCGGGTGTACTCTGGTTGGTAACCGGTCACGCATCATTTACAAACATGGCCTTGAATGGGGGCGGCTGGAATATCACCTTCGGCAGCACCGGCAACTTCACCATCTTCGGCTTCGTGATCCTGGCCTTGCTGGGTATCGAAGTTCCACTGAACATGGGCGTCGAAGTTACCAGTGAGCGCGCCGTGACCCGCTACCTCATCTGGGGTGTAGTTGTCGTCGTAGTGGCCTATCTCCTCACCACGTTTGGCATCATGTCCGCTGTATCCGCTACCGGTCCAGGCGGGGCGGACCCCCAGACGAATCTCTGGGCGATGGTAGACGCCGTCCATGCTGGATTTGGCGCTGCCGGACAGGTGCTGGCTGTGATCGTTGATCTGATCATGATCGGTTTCGGCCTCTACGCCGCTATCGTCTACAACTATTCGTTTGGCCGCTTGCTCTTCGTCTCCGGCATCGATCGCCGTTTACCGGCAGTGATGAGCAAAGTGAACGCCGCCCGCGTGCCGTGGGTTGCGGTGCTGGTGCAGAGCATTATCGTGGCGATCATCGCTATCGTGGTGTACATGATCGTTCCTTACACTGCGGCGTCGAACACAGCCAGCCGAGCCAATCTGGCGAATGTCATGTACTACATTCTGTTCGCGTCCATCACGGTGATCTGGTGTATCTCGATGATCTTCCAGTTCATCGACGTCATCGTGATTCGCTACAAGTACCACGAGGCATTCGCAGGCGTGCGACTGGCGCCAGACTGGGTCTTCTATCTCTGTTCGATTGTAGGCTTCCTTGCCAGTTGCGTTGGCCTGTACGCGACAGTGTCCGCGCCCTGGGTTCCCAGCCTGATCACGATTGGCCCCTGGGATATCTGGATCGGAGCCATTGTGGTCGTGTCGCTGATTGCGGCGGCGGCAATCTACTTCATTGGTCACGCCCGCATCAAGGATGATGTGACGGATGAGGAGGCAATAGCCGCGTCTATGGGTACGGCAGAATGAGCCTGCTGAGGTAAGAGTTGTAACAGGGTTCATCGTACAAGAAAAATGCTGGATGCATCGCGCATCCAGCATTTTTCTTGTTCGATGAACCCTGTTAATACATCTCCAGGTATTCGGCGCGCTCCCAGTCAGTAACGTGGGCCTTGAGGCGCGTCAGTTCGCTGCGCTTCATGGTGGTGAAAACTTCGACGAACTCATTGCCGACGAGTTCGCGGAACTGATCGTCGCGCTCCAACGCCTCCAGCGCGACATCCAGCGTGGCGGGCAAGGGCGTGAGTTCTGCATGATTCTCAGCCAGATCTTCTGTTGGCTCCGGTGGGGTTTCGCCGTCCTTGAGTCCAAGCAGACCGGCGGCAACCACGGCGGCAATCGATAGATAGGGATTGCTCAGCGCGGTGGGCAGGCGGTTCTCCAGGTGCGTACCCTCGTCGCGGCTGTTCTTGACGCGAATCATCGCCGAGCGGTCTTCCAACCCCCAACTGATGTTGGTCGGCGCGAAATGATGTGGGACAAAACGGTGATAGCAGTTAGGCGTGGGAGCCATCAGCGCCATTGCTGCATTGGCATGTTTCAACATACCCTGCGTAAAGCTATACGCCGCGTGCGAGAGGCCGTTCTTATCGCCACTATCCAGAAAAGCGTTCTCGCCGCTCTCCTTCGAGACCAGGCTAATGTGCGTGTGCGCGCCGCAGGCCGCTTGCTCGCTGAAAGGCTTGGTCATGAAGGTCGCGTGATAGCCAAGTTGACGCGCGATCAACTTCACACCGGTCTTGTAGGTGAAACCGGCATCGCCGGCTTTCAGCCCTTCGTGCGGTTCATAGTTGATCTCGAACTGGCCGGGGCCATACTCGCAGTTAGCGGTGATGATGTCGATGCCAATTTTCGGCATCAGTTCGACGATGCGCTCGGTAAGCGGCACATACAGGTTGCGCGTGGTGTTGAAAATATGCAGACCATCGAATACCGGCTGCATGGTAGCGGGATCGAGGACGTAAAACTCGTACTCCAATCCAACCACGGCCCGGTAGCCCAGTTTGTCAATTTCGTTCAGAACCCTGCGCAATACGTGGCGCGGCGCGGCATGGAGCGGCGTGCCATCCTCCCAATAGGTATCGCAGATCAAGCGCGCCGTGTTGTTCAGCCAGGGAATCACCGCCGCTGTCGAGAGATCGGGGATCAGTACCTGGTCGGCATAGCGTTTTTCCTCGTTGTACTTTGTGTTCTCAACTACAAACGAGCTGCTATCAAGAGTGACTGTCCCTCCGTACATGTTGAGACCTTTATTGGCGTAGCTACTCACTTTGTTGATAGGGATGAGTTTGGAACGCGCCGCGCCATGCATATCGGGCAGTTCAAAGAGAACACTGCGTATGCCTGCGCTTTCCCAATCCGCCAGGATTGCATCGAGACTGGGGATTGTCTTGTCCGCAGATGTTGTTGTCATAAAATACATTCCTCCATTAGATTACAGAAATAGGGCGATGCAGCGCCAACCGGGCATCAAGTTCGTTCCAGGGCAAAAGCCCGTCGATCCAGCTCTGCATACGATCAAGGGCGACCAGCGTCTGTTCGACGATTGCCAGAAATTCTTCGCTGTTGGCCGGACCGTTTCCTCTGAAGTATGACACGAGCATGCGGATCAGCGCCACTGTCTCAGTCATTGACCACTTTTCTAAACGGGCGGCGTGGCGCTCTAATAACCCCGCGACCATCTGATTAACCACTGGTACGGGTATTGCGCCATCTTTTACGATCTGCCTGCATACCTGGAGTTCTTCTCCTACCCAGAAGATGTTGAAGTTGGCGTAGAAACAGCACGGCAGATTGCCCATCGGGGGACGCGAAACCGCGCGCAGCGCGGCAATGTCGGCGGATTCACGCTGCCAACACGACTGGATGAAATCACGCAATGCGCCGAGAACGCGCTCCGTGGTCTGCATAGCGGAATCGCTCATATCGTCTGTTCCCTTTCTAGTTTCGCCGGGAGAATGCCCGCGCTCAGCACGCGGTCTCCAGTCGCGCGCAAATCATCCAGGCGTTCAACGACGCGCGCAAATACGCTGACATAGCCGAAGGGCGTCGTGTCGCCATAGAAAATACAGATGGTTTGCCGCCCCGGATAATAGCCGATATCGCCGGGCTGCACGTCCAGGATCTCGTTCTCCGGCTCCGCGTAGAAAGGAACCATGACGATCATTTCCTGGCCCGCGAATTTGGCGTGGACGCTGAAGCTGTCAACAGGCAGACTATCCCAGATGCAGCGCGTGATCGTTGGCGCTTCCTGCTCCAACAATTCGGCGACGGCCTTCGTCCCTCCAATATTCAAAATAAACCGTTTGGGCATGGACTTTTCCTCCTTATTACGTGGGTGGTTCCCATATATACAGGTCGCGTGCGTATGCAGTTCGGGAGGGTGTTGCGGCCCAATGTTAGAAGTAGGAGAAACTGGCATGAGCAAGGCGCGCCTCAACCTCGTTGGTGTAGTGCATACGCACCAGCCCGCTCGAAAGCCCGGTCGCGCCCGCGGCCTGCTTTTCCAGGGCAATGATACGACCATACGGGGTAATACTACCACCGTCTCCCTCAAAAAACAACGTATCGCCTGGCTACCGCGAGGGGGCGGCTATGGATCATCCATACATTTGACGAGGCTCAGTTTTGCCGATACATTGATGAGCATACATGCCCTCGTATAGTCTGATTGCACATATTACTGCCATTCTGGAAGAAGCCAACAGGGCAATGCAGGCAAGGCGCGCCTTGCCCTGCATTGCCCTGTTCTCTTTTCCCTCTCTATTGTATTTTCGAATGTTTCTTCGCGCCGTTTGATTGCACTTCGTATGCATGATTCTGCGCGGGCTGGTAGAGGTCTGGGCGACCGAAAACCATATTGGTGCCGACGACGGGGATGCCGGTGATGAACGATGCTTCCAGCGTCAGGGCGCGCAGGTCCTCCGGTTCCAGATCATGGACGTCGCTTTTGCCGCAAGCGCGGGCCAGCATCTGAATCTCCATCGTCATGGCGTTGAGGTAGTTGACGACGCGATCCGCCGCTTCATCGATATCCAGGCGCGCCATGAGTTCGGGGTCTTGCGTGGTGATGCCGACGGGACAGCGTCCGGTGTGGCAGTGGTGACAGGCATAGGGTTCCGTACCCAGAGCGTGATAATCCTCGACGTAGATGGGGCGATTGCAGTTCAAGGCGATCAGCGCGCCCGTGCCGATGGAGACGGCGTCCGCGCCGAGCGCCAGCGCCTTCGCCGCGTCCACGCCGCTGCGAATACCGCCGGAGATGACCAGTTGCACCACGCCGTCCATACCCATCTCGTACAGCGCATTCCTGGCCTCGACCACCGCGGCCAGCGTCGGGATGCCGGTATGATCCATCAAGATATCCGGCGACGCGCCGGTGCCGCCCTCCGCGCCATCCAGCACAATCACGTCCACGCCCGCTTTCACCGCCAGCTTGACATCATCGGCCACGCGCGACGCACCCATTTTCACGTAGATCGGGATTTCCCCATCCGTCGCGATGCGCAACTCCTCGACTTTGGCAACCATATCATCGGGGCCGGTAAAGTCGGGATGGCGCACCGGACTGCGCTGATCGACGCCCGGTGGCAATTCGCGCATGTGAGCGATCTCGTCGGAGACCTTCTGCCCCAACAACACGCCGCCCGTGCCGGGTTTCGCGCCCTGTCCCATCACAATCTCCAGCGCGTTCGCCATGCGCATGTGGTGCGGATTGAAGCCGTAGCGACTGGGCAGCACTTGGTAGACAAGCTGGTGCGAGGCTTCACGCTCAGCCATCAGCATCCCGCCGTCGCCGGTGGTAGTAGACGTGCCGATTTTAGTGGCGGCCCGGCCCAGCGCCGTTTTGGCGTTGCGCGAGAGCGCGCCGAAGCTCATGCCAGCAATGGTGATCGGCGTTTTGAGAACGATCGGTTTTTTGGCGTAGCGCGTCCCCAGCAAGGTCTCGGTGTTGCACTTCTCGCGATACCCTTCCAACGGGACACGGCTCATGGAGCAAGGAATAAAGGTCAGATCATCGAATGACACGAACTTGCGCAGCGTGCTGAAGCCGCGAATGCGATAGCGTCCAAGCTGCGCCTTCACATGCACGTCTTCCATAATCTCCGGCGACCAGAGTTGTCCATAGCGTATGAGAGGCGTTTCACTCTCTGAAAGCGAGAGAGGATCAGACATAACAAATACTCCTTATTCGTAAGCTACTATGCCAATACGCGCTTGTAGGGGCCGATTTATCGCGCCCAATCGCGCCCAGACCGATTCTGGCACAATTCATTGCGCCGCCACAGCATTGCACCATTACATAGCGACGCGCCACAGCTCAAAGTCGGCTTTGGAAAAATTATGCAAGCGGCCTCCGGAGCCGATTTTCTTGAAGTCGGAGATGGGGCGTTTATTGCTTAACCCGTAACGATCCAGCGTCTCGGCCAGGAATTGACGGTCTTCGTCGGTCATTACTTGCAGCACAGCATCATTTCCCGGATCACTGACGTCGCCTCCGACGTAAATCGAACCAGCATACATGGAGTCGCCTAACCCTTCGGCGGCATCGCCGCAGATCACCATAATACCCTGTTGCATCATGAAACCCGTCATGTAGCCGGTATCGCCACCCACGACAATGAGGCCGCCTTTCTGGGCCACGCCCGTGCGCGCCCCCGCATGACCCTTCACCACGACCGTGCCGCCGCGAATCGACGCGCCCGTCCCGCTCGCCGAGTTGCATTCGACGACGATCTCGCCCGACATCATGCATTCGCCGACCGACCAGCCGACATTGCCTTTGACATAAAACATCGCGCCGTCGTTCATGCCGCCGCAATAATAGCCCGCCGTTCCCTCGATCACAATGTTAACTGGAGAAAAAATAGTTACGCCCAGGCTATGACGCGCCTCCGGGTTCAACAGGTGAATCTCCGCCTCGCCTGCGGCTGCCAACCGCTTGATCGCCTGATTGATCTCGTGAGTCGTCAGCGCCGCGCAATCGATGCTTGCCGTCATCTACGCTGTCTCCTTGTACGCTAAAAATAAGATAGAAAGAGATGTGGCGGCGCAATTGATTGCGCCGCCACATCTTATACTGCCGCGAACTCCGGGGTGACGACGGGAAGACGCCAGGTGCGCACTTCGCGCGCGCCTGCCTCGCGGCAATCCAGACCGGATGGAAATGCTTTGTAGAGCGGCGCTTCTTCCGATGCAATAGCCACGAGATCGTCGTTTTCCGCCACCACTAAGGGCTTGGTTCCGAACTGATCGCGCGCGTAACCGATGCTGTCTCTGGTGGCGACAAGGTAGGTAAACGTACCATCCAGCACATCGATAGTACTCTGCACCGCTTCGTCTAAACTTGCCCCCTGCTGCATTTTGTCAGCAATGTAAACGGCAATGACTTCCGAATCGTTCTCGGTGTTGAAGTGGTGGCCCTTGATTTCGAGCCTGCGGCGCAGCTTATGGTAATTTGTAATATGTCCATTATGCACAACGGAGATGTCCGGGAAAGGACGCGCCCAGAACGGGTGGGAGTGACTGATATCGATGCGGCTCTCGGTCGCCATGCGCGTGTGCGAAATACCATGCGTTCCCTGGAAGCCGGAGATGGCATGAGTGGCGTCCAACTCAACCGCAAGGCCCATTTGCTTGATAATTTCCAGGCGCTGACCCATACTAAATACTTCAACACCCGCGCCGCTCTCTTCCAGAGCCACCGTCAGGTCTTCGTATTCGCCGTCATAATCCATCAGCAGACGTACGTATTGCCCAACGCGCTCGCTCTGCCGCACAACGCCGTATTCCTGGGCAGTTTCGACGATGAGTTTCCGCCAATCGATCGTTTCTTCTATGGCCTCTTCCTCGACTTTGATACGCGCTACGAGATTGCCAATAGGAAGGTTACTGTACAGGGCTACACCGGTAGAGTCGGAGCCGCGCCGATTGAGGTCTGCCAACATCTTGATTAAGAGGTCGCCGACCGGACCGGCGTGCTGTTTGAAGAGGATGCCAGCGATACCGCACATGGGAAAAACACCTCCTGGTAAATAGCGGTAGATTGATTGATCTAAGTGTCCCTATACTTTACTATAGTGTAAAAAGTGTACATATACAAGGGGTAATGTGACCAGACGGGTAGGGGGCAAAATGGATCATCTGCCTATCGGCATAGCGTATCACAAATTTCCGCGCTGTCCATAGCCGACGGCTATGGACAGCGCGGAAATTTGTGATACGCTATGCTAGTATCAACTGTAACAAAGGTATCGAGTTATGAAGAAAACGTTATTAGCACGGCTGCAACGCAATGGTCGCTACTTTATTACCGGGGCGCTGCTCTTGCTGCTCGGCGTTCCGGTCTATCAATACCTGCTCTTGATTCCGCAGGGCTATAGCAACGCGCAAGCCGCCATTGCTCAGAATGCTTTTTTGCCCTATCTGTACTGGATCGCCAATCATGTCGCACTATTTCTTGGCTCGCGCCTGCTGCTCGTGCTGGCTTTCCTTGTGCTGGTCAGCCTGCCCTTCACCCTGTTTCGCGTGATCATTGCCCAGGAATTGATCGGCAGCGAGGACGCGAATGAGCAGGCTCAGGACGATAACGCCGACAATCAAGATAAAGAAGATGGTGGTGAGGACGAAAGCGCAGACGACGAGGAAGAGCAAGCAACCGCGCCAGCAGAGGCGTGGCGCGGCAAAGGCTATGCCGTCATCGCGGCCTGGACAGGTATGGCAGGCATCGCATTCTTTCTACTCGGCACGCTGGCTAGCGCCATCTATTTTGCCGTTGTCGCCGGCTCGCTCAATCCACATTCGTCGCTGCCGGGCAGTTTCTTGCTCATCACCGCCATTCTGACCATCATAGCTAACACCGCGGGCGACGGTCTGATCGGTCTCTCCTGCTTTTTCTTCGGCATCGTCATCGCTCGCCGCGGGACGCGCCTCTGGCCCGGCATCTGGATCGCGTTCGGCTATGCCGCGCTGCCCGTCGCGGCTCTTCTGATCATCGCCGCCCTCTCCGTTGCCAGCGCGCCCACGCAGGCGCAAGGCGCGCTGGCGACGCTGTCAGTCCTGCTCTTCGCCCTCTGGGTTCTCTGGCTCGGCGTCATGCTGGCAAGCCTGAAAGCGGAGACATGAATTACACCTTGCACACAGCGCGCATTGTGCGATATAGTGCAAAAAGACACGATTGCATTGCCAGAAAGTTGCATAGAAAACCGAGGAGCCAAAAACATGTCCTACGAACTGGTTGAACTACACTATGATGAGCATTTTGCTACTGTCACTATGAACAACCCTAAGCGGCGCAACTCGCTCTCGCTCAAGATGATGCTGGAGTTGACGGACGCTTTGCGCGCGGCGGGTGAGAGCAACGCACGCGGCGTGATCCTGGCAGCCAACGGCCCGGTCTTCTCGTCCGGGCATGATTTCACCGATATGGTGGGCAAGGATCTGATGGCGATGCGTCACATGCTGCAAGTCTGCACCGAGATGATGGACACCATCCAGGCTATGCGCCAGCCAGTGTTGGCGCGCGTGCATGGGCTGGCGACCGCCGCGGGCTGCCAGCTTGTCGCCACCTGCGACCTCGCCGTGGCCTCGACGGAAGCGGGCTTCGCCACGCCCGGCGGCAAAGGCGGCTGGTTCTGCACGACGCCGATGGTAGCCGTCAGCCGCAATGTTGGCCGCAAACGCGCCCTCGAAATGCTGCTCACAGGCGATGTCATCGACGCGCAAACGGCAGCCGATTGGGGACTGGTCAATCGCGTCGTGCCGCCTGAGCAGCTCGACGCGGAGGTGCAGCGCCTGATCGAGGCCGCGACGCGCGGCAGTTTCTTCTCCAAACAGCTCGGCAAGCAAGCCTTCTATGCCCAGATCGACCTGCCTCAGCACCAGGCATACAACCATGCCATCGAAGTCATGGCCTCCGCTTCGCAACTTCCCGACGCCCAGGAAGGGATGCACGCCTTTCTGGAGAAGCGCCATCCGCACTTCCAGGAACCCGAATAAGGTTTGGTTAGAGAGAGAAGCTTGTTCATGCCGCGCGCGGCATGAACAAGCTTCTCTCTCTAACCAAAC
>DATLSW010000019.1:0-5523 GCA_035533955.1 Ktedonobacteraceae bacterium
GACAGTACTTTCAGGGGATACAAGACGATGCACGATACCCGTGCTGCACTCATTCGTGAGATAATCTAGAAAAGTAGTAATCATGCATGAGTTCGCGCTGGGGAAATATGGATGTGTTCGGGTCGCTCGTGCCATAGGTCAGGGGAATCGGTCGGGAAATGCCTACACCATCTGGAAGCAGGGAGAATATTGCGATGGAGTCTCGAAGCCACTCTCAGTTGCCAGGCGCGCGGCCTGAAGGCGATAGCGCACTGGAATATCCGCAGGGTGTGCCTATTCAACTCCTCACTATTAACGATCTGTCGCGCTGCTGCTCGGAAGAGACGAGCAAGTTTCTGCGGCAGAGCGTCTCGAACGACCGCTATTGTCTTGAATTATTTCGCCGGGCCATCGTGAAACGCGACGACGATGCCTGGTCGTGCATCTACCAGCAATACGCGCCGCTGGTACTTACCTGGATTACGCAGCGCCAGAGCGCCGCACCCCTGCTGGGACAGGACGGCAGCGGGCCCCTGGTGAACGCTGTCTTTGCCAAATTCGCGCAGGCGCTCACTCCTGCCAAAATGGATAACTTCGACTCGCTGGCCGCCATTCTCAAGTATCTCAAGATGTGCGTGCATAGCGTGGTGGCCGATGAAGTGCGCTCGCGGCAGGCTCGACAGTATGAGGAAACGTTAGAGCAGATGGAACATGAGCCGGCCAGCGATGATCCGGCGGATGACGTCGTAGCCAACATTTCCGCGCAAAGTTTGTGGCAGATTATCCAGGAAGAATTGAACAGCGAGGAGGAGCGCGTGCTGATTTATCTCGCGTACATTCATGGCATGAAACCGAGCGAGATCAGCAGCCAGCATCGCAAGCTCTTCCCTACCGTGGATGACGTCTACCGCATCAAGCGCAATGTTCTGGAGCGATTGCGCCGGAACCGTCGTTTGCAGACGCTCTTCAAACATCATCTGTGAACCTGAATGCCAAAATTGCAGCGCAGACCGTTTATTGGAGTACAATGAATTGCAGGCGACTAGACGATGTTCGTGTGAGAAGCAATGACCGGCAATGACAGCGCCGGGAAACAAAGGGAGAGCGAACAAGCTAAAACGCAGCTCACAGGTCTCAAACCCCTGAGCATATGCATTTGAAGGAAACGTTCAATGGAGTGTAATGCATCGGGCGCTATTCGCGATGAAGAACTGCTTGCCTATCTCGCTGGAGAAATGGTGCGGCCATTTGTCACGGAGCATCTTACTCATTGCCAGCGCTGCGCCGCGCAACTGGTAAGTTATCAAGAACTGGAGAGTCTGCTGACCAGCAAGCTTTATCGTCTGGATTGCCCGCCAAATGAAGTGCTGGGCGAGTACCAGTTAGGGATGCTGAGCGCAGCAATGACGGCTGCTGTGGGGCATCATCTGGACATCTGTGTCCTGTGTGCCGCCGAAGTCGCGGCCCTCGAGGGCTTTCTGGCAAACGATCTGCTGCTTGCGGAGCGAGCAGTACCCACGCGCGTTGCCGTCTCCAATCTGGCAAAACAGCAAAACCATAACCACGCGGCGCCTGGCTTCAAACAGGTTCTTGATCGGTTACGCGAGCAATCCACGACGGGAGCGCGGCGTATTCTCGCGACGCTGATCCCATCGCAGCCACAGGTGGCCTTCCAACGCGGCTTACAAGAACAAAAAGCGTGGCCGCGCCGCTATATCGCCGAAGACATCAACATCTCGCTCCAGGTCGAGCAGGACACGGGCCACCGCGACTTTGTGCAGTTGATCGGGCTGGTTACGCGCAAAGGACAGGCCGTGGGAACGCTGGAAGGCATACAGGTGCAGTTGTCGTCGCAGGCCAATGACATGCCGCAAACCGAGCGCGTGGATGATCTGGGCAACTTCGTTTTCGCGGGCGTCGCGCCCTCAACCTACCTGTTAGAATTGCAACTTCCTGAAAGCGTCATCGTAATCGACCAGTTGCCGATTGATCCGCAGCGTTGAGCATAGGCCGGAGTGCTATGACACCGCAAGAACTCATCGCTACCCTGCTGCATAGCAGTGAGCAAGAGGGTCGTCGAATCCTCCGGCCATACGTGGCTACGCTGGATCATACTATGCTAGCCGCGCTGGCCGACCAACTCAAGCGTGAAGCCGACCGCCAATGGGCCGACCACTCCGAAACTTCGTTCATGCTGGCGGGCTATCTGATGTCCATCGGCGACTGGACGGGAAGCACAGACTACCATGCCCTGGGCTTGATGGCACGCGGCGATGCTCTGCGCCGCATGGATCGCGACGAGGACGCGCTTCCCTTTCTTGATGCCGCCGGTGAGGAATATCTCGCGCTGGGCGACGAAGTCGGCTGGGCGCGCACGCGCATCGGGCGCGTTGCCGCCTGCCTGCAACTCAATCGTCCCACCGAGGCGCTGCAAGATGCCGCCAGGGCGCAAGAGATTTTCATACGGCACGGCAAGCTCTTGCGCGCCGGGCAAATCGACGTCAACGCGGCCATGGTCAACTACGAACTGGGACAATACGACAAAGCCATCCGCCTCTTCGACCGCGCTATCGAAACCTACGAACGCCAGCAAGATGGCGTCGCTCTCCCTATCGCGCGCGCGCGCGGCAACAAAGCCATTACACTGGCCGCGTTGGGCAAATTCCGCGAAGCCATTGTCCTCCACGAACAGGCCCGCGCCACTTTTGCTGGCTTCCCCGGACAGGAAGTGGCCGTGGCGCGCGAAGAACTCAACATTGCGCAAATCTACGCTTACCAGGGACATTATAGCCAGGCGCTGCTCCTCTTCAATCGCAGTCGCGCCACATTTCAACAGCAAAACATGCACTTCCAGGCGGCGGAAGTGGCGCAGCAACTTTGCTTCTGCCTCGTGCGCCTGAACCGGGCGCAGGAAGCGTATGATCTCGCCGCGGAAACCATCGCCTATTTTCGCTCCTCTCCCGAACGCCGCCAGAGCCTTTCATCGCAAGGCTATCGCCACAACCTGGCCCATTCGCTGCTCCATCAGGCCGAAGCCGCTATGCAACTAAGCAAGTATAGCGAAGCCGACGCCATGCTGCAAGAGGCCAGCGACCTCCTGGAAGAAGGCGGCTTCATGGTGCTGGCCTCCATCGTGCGACTCCAGCAGGCGGAACTCTACTTCGCGGAAGGGCAGTTAGCGGCCAGCCAGCGCGAGGCGCAGCACGTCGCCGACGCTTTCGCCGCGCAAGAAGCGTTGCCCTATCTCGCGCGCACCGCGTTGCTCCAGGCGCACATCGCCATCGCCACCGGCAACCGCGCCGCCGCGCAAGAGCTTTGCCGACAAGCGCGCAATATCGCCCAGGGACAGGGATTGTTCGATCTGCTCTATCGCTGCGATGCCTTCCTGGGTCAACTGGCGGAACAGAGCGGCGACCTGGAAGAGGCTGCCCTCTGCTATGATCGCTCCGTGCGCGGCATTGACGAGGTGCAAAGCCGCCTGATTATGGATGAGCGCGCCAGTTTCATGGAAGATAAGGGCGCAATCTACCAGCGCGCCGCCCTGCTGGCTCTGGCGCGCGGCCAGCAAGACCAGGCGTTGATCTACGTCGAGAAGGCCAAATCGCGCGTGCTAAGCGACTATCTGCGCAATAATATCGATATTCGCCTGCACGCGGAAGATCAGGCCGGGAACGCGCTCGTCGAAGAACTTTCCCACCTGCGCGAGGAACAGGCGTGGTATAGCTCGATTGTGTTCGAGGCAGAGAACGAGGCCAACCTGAGTGACACAGCGATCATGCGACGGCGCGCCATTGCTCCCGCGCAGGCCAAAAAAGAGATGCAGACGCGCGAGCAGCGCATTGAACATCTGCTGGAGCAAATTCAGTTGCACCTGGCGGAAGACCTGGTTTCACGCCAGCAATCCCATTGGACAACCAGCGTGATCTCTGACTTGCGTCCACAGCTCGCCAAAAGCGCGCTGCTGCTCGAATACTATCTGGCAGGATCAGACCTGTACATCTTCCAGGTGAACCAGCATGGCATCCAGGTGCATACCGTGCCAGGGGCAGCACCAAAGCTGGAACGTCTCTATTCGCTCTGGCATGCCAACCTTGATCTCGCCGCGCAAGCCGCCGGAACCAGCGAACGGGCGCAAACCTTCGAGGGTCTACAAGAAAACGTTATCGGCCTGCTGCGCAAGCTCTACGACTTGCTGCTGAAACCTGCCGCGCGCGCGTTGGCCGAGAGCGAACATGTGATCATCGTTCCCTACGGCATCCTGCACTATCTGCCGTTTCATTGCCTCTACGACGGCACAAAATTCGCCATCGAACGCAGTAACATCTCCTACCTGCCCTCGACGACCGTGCTGGACATCTGCCGCCAGCGCGGGCAGCGCCTCGCGGCCAGCCGCGTCCCTTTCAACCAATCGCTGGTGCTAGGTCTGTCCGATCATGGCCGTTTGCGGTTCGCCGTGCAGGAGGCCGAGGGTGTCGCGCGGCAACTCGGCACGCGACCCTGGCTCGATCAAGCCGCGACCTCCGCGCTGCTCTGGCAATACGGCGCGCGCAGCCCCGTCGTTCACATCGCGGCGCATGGGCAGTTCCGACTCGATGCACCCAACTTCTCGCACATCAAACTGGGCGACGGGCAACTCAGTACCATCGAAGTCTTCAACCTCGATCTCTCGAGCTGTTCCCTGGTCACGTTGAGCGCGTGCGAGACGGGGCGCGCCGTGGTAGGCGGCGTGGACGAGGTGATCGGTCTGGGACGCGGCTTCCTCTACGCGGGAGCAGCATCGCTTTTGCCAACATTGTGGAAAGTGGATGACGCCAGCAGCGCGGAATTGATGGAGATGTTCTATCAAGCCCTGCTCGGCGAATACACAAAAGCGGAGGCGCTGGCGGGCGCGCAACGCGCTTTCCTGGCGCGCGCCCGCGCCTCGGGCCACCCCTATCGCGTTCACCCCTATTTCTGGGCGGCGTTTCACCTGATTGGCGATTTCGGCCCATTGTAGTAGAATAGTGCAGTATCCAAAAGCGGATCGTTGCAAAACTGAGGCTACGCCACTCCTGACCCGCATAAGGATACAAAGGAATGCCGAAAAGATCAGGTGTTTCCGCGATGGGGAAAACAGAATCGAGGCCAACTATGCTCACCCTCGCTCCCGATTATATCTACACGCCGCACGGCCTGCAAGCCGATATGCTCATTGCAATTGACGACGCCGGGCGCATCGCGTCTATCACGCCGCGCGCGGGACAGGCGGACGCGACCATCGAGTCGCTGCCAGGAATCGCATTGCTGCCGGGCTTCGTCAACGTACATAGCCACGTCTTCCAGCGCTTGCTGCGCGGTCATACCCATCGCCCATTGTCGCATCACGATACGTTCTGGACGTGGCGCGCGGCCATGTACGACGCGGCGCAGCGTCTGACACCTGATTCGCTCTACGAACTGGCGCTCTCCACTTATCGCGAGATGCTGGCGGCAGGCTACACCAGCGTGGGCGAGTTCCACTACATACACCACCAGCCCGGCGGGCAGCCCTATGCTAACCCCAAC
>DATLSW010000020.1:0-7901 GCA_035533955.1 Ktedonobacteraceae bacterium
GTTCATGCAATTTTTACAATCTTACTGATTATTCCAGTAATGTAGACTGTGATGGCTCAGCAATTTCTCAGGGATTAAATGAATCGAATTTAATTGATATCACTGCGTATGGAGATAATATTACCATATATGTGAACACGAAGGAAACGATGAGTATCCAAGATAATTCCTATACAAAAGGCGTTATTGCTCTCATAGCGGAAGATAATGGCGATTCAACGGAGGTAATTTATAGTAATGCAAAGATATGGACATGATTGAGTGCATATAAACAAAATCCAACCTCATGTTTGATAGATCACACGTTTGGATCAATTGTAAGCATCCGCTAATAGTTAGGAAAATATGCATGAAACAAATTAACAATTACAAAACGATGCTCGAACATCACTGGCAACGTGATAGCTTTGTATGCGTCGGCCTCGATTCAGATTACCAGCAATTGCCGGAAACGCTGAAGCAGGGTAAAAGCGTCGAGGAGGCACTGTTCGCCTTCAACCGCGCGATCATCGACGCCACACATGATCTCGTCTGCGCGTACAAACCCAACGCCGCTTTTTATGAGGCGCAAGGCGACGGCGGGCTGCGAGCGTTAATGCGCACCGTCCAGTATATCAAGGAAGTCTATCCATCGATACCGACGATCCTGGACGCGAAACGGGCCGACATCGGCAGCACGAACCTGGGCTACGTGCAGGCAGCGTTCGATATCATCGGCGTGGATGCCATCACTGTGCATCCCTATCTCGGCAAAGAGGCGCTGGCCCCGTTCCTGACACGGGCGGAGAAGGGCATCCTCGTGCTTGTAAAGACGTCCAATCCCGGCGCGGGCGAATTTCAAGACTTGCTCGTCGGCCCGGCGCAAGAACCGCTCTATCAAGTAATAGCGCGACATGTCGCCGAGCAATGGAATGCCAACGGGAACTGCGGCATTGTGATCGGCGCGACCTACCCGGAGGATTTGCGAAAAGCGCGCGCCATTGTCGGCGACATGCCCATCCTGATCCCTGGCATCGGCACGCAAGGCGGCGCGGTGGCCGCGACGGTGGCGGCAGGCAAAAACAGCAAAGGTCAGGGCATGATCATCAACGCCTCGCGCGGCATCATCTTCGCCTCGCGCGGCAGCGACTTCGCGCAGGCAGCCAGAGCCGCGACGGAAGGCTTGCGAGACGAGATCAACAGCTACCGGTAATCGATAACAAAGTCAAGATGGCAGATCTACCCCACGTTTCCTGAGATGCGCGCTCAGCTCTTTGTGATAGGCAAAGATGGCGGGAATGCCGCCAGAGTGCAGCAGAAGAATGTGTTGCTCGCTCGACCAGCGTCCGGCCGCTAGATGAGCCAGGAAGCCCGCCATCATTTTTCCTGAGTAGACAGGATCGAGGAGGATACCTTCTGTTTGCGCCATCAGCATGATAGCGTCCAGGCACGCCTCTGTAGGATCGCCATATTCACGGCCAATGAACTCGTCGTGAATCTCGAACACGCCGCGCGGACGCTGTGGATCGCGATCCAGCAGGCGGCAGATGTCTTGCCACCACACCTCTAGCTGCTCGTAACAGAATGCTCGTTGCTGATTCACGCTGATTCCAATCAGAGAGCAAGTAATACCCTGTTCGCGGAGGGAAAGGAGCAAGGCTGTGAAGATGCCGCCCGTGCCAAATGGCGCGTAGACAGCATCGAGATGAATACCTTGTTCCGCGACCTGGCTGGCGATCTCCAGCCCGCAGCGCACATATCCCAGGCAGCTATGTGGCGTTGTACCACTCACAGGGATAACGTATGGCTTTCGTCCTTGTGCCAGCAGCGATTGGTAGACGCTGTGAACGTGTGGCTCCAGATCCCAGTGATCGGCGACATCGACGAGATGCACTTGCGCGCCCATCAGGTAGACGGTGAGAAGATTACCCTGGAATTCCTGGTACTGATCGCGGCTCAAAATCACTACACACTCCATCCCTACCTTGCGGGCTGCCGCAGTCGTCAAGCGCGCGTGATTGCTTTGAGAACTGCCGCAAGTCACGAGTGTATCAGCTCCCTGGGCCTGCGCGCGCGCCACCTCGTATTCCAATTTGCGCGGCTTATCCCCGCCGAGCGTCAGATCAGTCAAATCATCACGTTTGATGAAGAGACGCGGCCCCAACCTTGCGCTCAGCGATGGTAAGGCTTGCAAGGGAGTGGGCAAGCGCGTCAAGGATACGCGGGGATAGCGTTCGAGGGCATCTTCAAGAGAACTGTCCATGTTCCTCTCCTGTTCTAACACTATGTTCTATAGACCTCACAGAAGATGATAGCAAACACCATGTATGTTAGCAACCAAAGTGAGCCAATAAAAGTCTACTCCATCCTGTAGGGGCGTGGGCTTGCCCCGCCCGTGCTTCTGCGCTCCATCCTTTGTGGAGCCCCGCCCGTGCTTCTGCGCGAACCTTTTTGGCAACGGGCGGGGCAAGCCCACGCCCCTACTGAAGTTCCCAACTCTTCCTCCGCAAGAATAGAGAATCGCCAATAATGCCAACTTGCCAGAAGATTGCTGCAAAGGATATAGTAGCTACAGAACTACTCACATACAAGGAGAAATATCATGCTTGCTCTTGTGAATACACAGACAGCGTCGATGCCGGTCGAACTACGCGAGGTGGCCGAACCGGAAGCGGCTACCGATGAAGCAATTGTGGAAGTCCACGCTTTTGCCCTCAACCGGGGCGAACTGGCGCTGTTAAGCAGTCGGCCCGCCGGTTGGCGACCGGGCCAGGATATCGCCGGGGTGGTCGTCAAAGCCGCCGCCGATGGCAGCGGGCCAGTAGAAGGCACGCGCGTCGTCGCGCTCGCGGACGGAGCGGGTTGGGCGCAGCGAGCAGCCGCGCCGACCGCGCGCATGGCCGCGTTACCAGATAACGTCAGCTTCGCCAGCGCGGCAGTGTTGCCTGTCGCTGGACTGACTGCCCTGCGCACTCTGCGCCTCGGCGGTTCTCTGTTGGGACAGCGCGTCCTGATTACCGGCGCGTCCGGCGGAGTCGGCAGCTTCGCGGTGCAGTTGGCCGCCCTGGCCGGGGCGCAGGTAACAGGCGTCGTGGGACGCCCCGAACGCGGCGCGATTTTGCTTGATAGTGGAGCAGCCGCGATTGTCACAGATATACAGGAAGCAGAAGGGCTGTTTGACCTGATCCTGGAATCGGTGGGAGGCGCTTCGCTCGCAGGGGCCATCAGCAAAGTTGCGCCCAACGGAACCATCGTCGTCTTCGGCAATTCCTCCAGGGAGCAAACGACGATCAGTTTTCCCAACTTTGCCGGACACGCGGGCGCGCGCGTGATCGGCTTCTTCGTCTATGAATCTGGCACGCCAGCCTCGATGGGAACGGATCTGGCAAAGTTGGTTTCGCTGGTCGCCGCAGGCAAGCTGGCCCCGCAGATCGGACTGGAGGATAGCTGGCACAACCTGTACCACGCCACAACAGCTTTGCGCGACCGCAATGTCAACGGCAAGGCCGTCTTTCACGTCAAGGAATAGAGGCGGCGTAGCAGCGACCAGCGCGTGATATTCGCGGTTGGTGTGGGAGTGGGCGTGCCATTTTGCGACGGTGACGGCGATGGTGTGGGCGTCGGCGAACATGACCAGCTCACCGTTACCGATTGTTCATTCTCGTAACCTGCGAACGTAATGGTATCGCTCTGGCATGGGATGTTAGAGATGATGACTGGTTCCGATTGACCAGGGGAAAGCTGGTCTTGCGGTGGACTGAAGCTCTCGTTTAGATTACCGTAAGCATACCAGTTTGCGTTGCCTTGCGAGTCGGATGTCTCTGAGATCGTAACCTGGCATGTATACGTCTGGCCGTCGTTGGTGCTACACGCCGATTGCGTCGGGTCTAGCTCTTGCGGTGTGACTGCCAACATCGGCGGATTATTTGGTGTTGGTGACGGTGATGGACTGGGTGTCGGTGATGGTGATGGTGATGGGCTGGGCGACGGCGTGGGCTGCACACACGTCCAGGTCACATATGCCGGTTGCTCGTTCTCATCACCTGTGAATGTAAAGGTATCGCTCTGGCATGGGATGTTAGAAATAGTGACTTGAGTAGAACCGCCAGGAGACAGTTGGCCCTGCGCTGGATTGAAGGACTCGTTCAGATTACCGTAAGCGTACCAGTTCGCGTTGCCTTGCGAATCGCTGCTCTCTCCTACCGAGAGCTGGCAGCTATACGTCTGGCCGCCATCATTGCTACTGCATTGCGTCTGATCCAGTTGCTGCGGCGTGACCGTTAATTTCGGCGGCGGCGGCGGCGTGGGACAAGTCCAGGTCACATTGACGCTATTAGCCGGGCCAACGAAGCTTAGCGTCGCAGTAGCTCCGCAGTTTGTATCGGGGATAAACACGTAGACCTGGCTCGCCTCGCCTGGGAGTATCGCTCCGCTATTCGACGGATAAAAGAGAATGCCGGATAGGCCGCTCGCGGAAGCCGACCAATTCAGATCGCCCTGCGTGGTCGAGGGATTCTCCAATGTTATCGGGCATAACCAACCATACCCCTGCGTATACGAGCAGTCGGTGTTGCTGTCCAGGCTGGTTGGCGTGACTGCGAGCGTCGGCGGATTAGACGATGACGGCGACGGCGTAGGCGTGGTCGCGGTGGAGACCACCAGCGTCGCCGTCATCGAGACATTGCCCCCGTTCGACGTAAACTGGAGTTGGGCAGTGTAGTTGCCAGTCGTAAGGCTGGCTGTGTTCGTCGTTACGTAAAGCGTTTGTGGAAGACCGCCCGACTTGACGGTTCCACCGCTCTGACTGAACGTCAACCAGCTAGCATTTGTCGTTGTCACTTGCCAGGTTAACGCCTGACCGCCCAGATTACTAACAGCAACCTGGAGCGTTGCCTGCTGCCCGGCAGGCACTTTCCCAAAATCGAGGCTGCTGGGAAAAAGATTCAACGCCGGTTGATTCTGCTGCTGTACGACCTGGATGCCGATCGCTACCTGCTTCTGTCCCCCGTTGGCAGTAATACGCAAAGTCGCGGCATGGCTGCCCAGGCTCAAATTACTGGTGTCAGCCTGGATATAGATGATCTGACGCAGATTACCCGGATCAACCACACCGTGAGATGTTGGCACGCTTAGCCACGCTGCCCCTGCTAACTCCGCGCTCCAATTCAGTCGCTGCTGCCCCGTGTTGCCGATGAGGAGCGGTAAAAAGACCTTTTTCCCTTGCGCGACTTTATTGAAGTTGAGCGCGGACGGCGAGACGCTCAGTCCCGCTGCCTGAACAGTGACCGCAAGCGCCGCACTGCGCGATCCGAGTGATTCCGTGGCACGAAGCGTATGCATTCCTGATTGCCACTGAGCCGTGACAGGAATATTGGCATCAAACGTACCGACTACGCTCACGGAAACCGTTGTACCTGACGCGCTTGATGGCAATGATGTTGCTATCTCCACAGCATTCGCGGCGAGCGTCGCTGCTCCTGCATGGCGCGGGGTTGCTTCTGGTACACGCTGCGCGACAGGTGCTAACGACAAATTGTTATCAAGGGTGAAGTGGACAATTCCACCAGGGATGAAGCCGCTCCCATGCAAATGCAGCATTTCGCCGGAGCTGACGACCTGGCTGCCGCTCAATGTCAGCGCGGGCGAGCTGGCAAAGACGAGGATCACGCCGCTGCCGGCGATCAGAACAATGGCAAGGATAATCAGAAAAAGCCAGCGCGAGGCTGAAAACGGGAAGGAGTGCGCGGCTTTGCCCTGCCTGCCAGCACGCGGGTGCTGGCTAATAGGTGTCCGCACGATTTGTTGATAGCGGGGTTGTGGTAAAGGCTGCTGCTGTTGGGGCCATTGATGGCCCGACGGTGGCTCCGTCTGCTGAGGAGACGATGCCGATGGATGAGACGGGAGTTGCGTCAATGGCTCATAGAATGGCGGCGGAGTACGCGGCGTAAAAGCAGGGCGCGGCGGCGCGCCAGGTACGGATGGTACGCCGCTCACTGGAGGCGTCTCTGGCGTCATTGGCACGCGCGACGGGGGAGATTGTCCCGCGCCCAAAACGCGGGGTAAGCGGGGATCAGAAAAAACAGTCTTGCTCTCGCCAGTACGCTGCCCTCCAAGCATATCATCAATCGGATGCCCGCAACTTCCGCAAAAACGGGCATCATAGGGTATTTCTGCTCCGCAAAAGCCGCAGTGAGGCATGGTTCTTCCCCCAGACAAGCAACGTCGCTGTTCCCGGTAACAATTAGATAACAGTATTCGATAGTTACTTCATTAAGAGTTGTTTGCCTTTTGTCCTCGCATAGTATATCATATTTTAATGCAGGATTACAGAACCTGGACGCGGAAGTCTCCATTCTTCCGGGGGAAATGCATAGGGGCGGCGCAACTTTTCAATAGCCCTGACGCGGGGTGCAGCGGCATAGAAACGCTAAACATGGTAGAATAATCAGGAAACAGAATTAGCAAAGGAACGCAAACAAGCAAACGATGAATGTACAGATAGAACTGGCCCCTCAAAACAAAAAAAGGGGACTGCTGCTGAAAAATCCGGTGATGACGGCGTCTGGCACGTTCGGTTACGGCATGGAAATAGGGAAGATTGCCGAGATCGAGCGACTGGGAGCGATCATCTGCAAGGGAACCACGCCGCACCATCGCGCCGGCAACCAGCAACCGCGTACCTGCGAAACCGCGTCCGGCATGTTGAACGCCATCGGGTTACAAAATCCAGGGATTCACACGGTAATCGAACGCTACGCGCCGATGTGGGCAAACTGGGAGACGCCGGTGATCGTGAATATCGCGGGCGAGGCGATGCAAGATTTTGTCAAGTTAGCGGAGCAGTTGGAAGACGTACCCGGCGTGGCGGCTATCGAAGTCAACGTCTCCTGTCCGAATATCATGGCCGGCGGAGCCGTCTTCGGTGATAGCGCGGAGACCGTTGCCGAGGTGACAACGAGAGTGCGCCGCGCTACGACACTGCCATTGATCGTCAAGCTCTCACCCAACATGGGCGATTGCCGACCGACGGCCATGGCAGCGGCGGCATCCGGAGCGGACGCCGTCTCGTTGATCAATACCATCACCGGCATCGCTATCAACATTCAGACGCGCCGCCCGCTCCTGGGCAATAACACCGGCGGCCTGTCCGGCCCGGCTATCAAGCCTATCGCGCTGCGCATGGTTTATGACGTGGCGCGCGCGCTACGTGACGCATATTCACATGTGCCAGTGATTGGCATCGGCGGCATCAGCAACGTCCAGGACGCGCTGGAATTCCTGATGGCAGGCGCGTCGGCCATCCAGATTGGCACGATCAACTTTGTGAACCCGCGCGCCGGCGTGGAGATCGTCGAGGGCATCTCGGCCTTTATGGAACGCGAAGGCATCGCGGATGTGCGTGAGATCATCGGAGCGGCACAGGAAAAGTAAACCCTTCAAAAGGAGGATTTATGGCGCAAAGAAATTATCTACTCACCACATGGTACGCGCCAGGGCTAGAGATTCGGCCATCATCCACTCAGGGCGATGGCATGTTTGCCACGCGCCCTATTCACGAGGGTGATAACTCATTTCATAAAGTGTTGACATTCATAGGCGTTTGTGCTATTCTCTCCCTATGAGATGAAGTGCTTATGCAAAACAGATGGGCGTCAGCTACAAGACGGCTTTTCGCTGGTGGAAGTCTGGCAAGCTCGACGCCTATCAACTGGATACCGGTACCGTGATGATACGGGAACCAGTTCAACCACAAGAGGCGATGCAAGTAGCCTTGTATGCGTGAGTGTCTTCTCTCGGCCAAAAGGATGATCTTGATCGTCAAATGCAGCGATTGAAAGATTACGCCGCCGCCAAAGGCTATCAGGTCTCCAAAGAAGTAAGAGAGATTGCATCGGGACTCAATGACCAACGTCCGAACCTGG